>BNTR01000198.1 GCA_025996755.1 Bacteroidia bacterium | reverse complement strand
GATGGTTGCAATCCTACGGATTGCAGAGAGGGGAGATTTCAATCTGTTTCTACCGAGCGATACATTCCTAACGGAATGTTAAATGTGGCAATATCGGAAATAGCACTGCAAAAAAGATTTAGCACCCAAAATGCAATTTTAACACTTTTTTTGCTGCTTATTGAAAAAAAATTATTACCTTTGCCGTGATTTTGTTGCAGATTGCTGTGTTTTGTTCGTTCAAACGAGCAAAAAGTGCGGTGTTCTATTCAACATAATGCTAATTATGCGCGGAAAGCAGTGGGCGGGGGGTGCTCGCCTACACAAAAAAAAAATATAATTATGTTAAATTTTAATGCAAAAAGATGAAGAAAATTATTTTGATGTTGATTTGCTTTTCCTTGACGGCGGGGGCTGCGGTGGCGCAGAATCGGCAGATACAGGGGAAAGTGGTAGATGAGGGCGGGGAGCCTGTTATTGGTGCCTCCGTTACGGTGAAAGGGAACGCCTCCGTCGGTACGGTTACTGATGTGGAGGGGCAGTTCAAGTTGAGTGTGCCTGCGGATGCGCAAAGTCTGATTGTTAAGTACTTGGGTATGAAAGACGGTGAGGCTGCGGTGGCTGACAATGTGAGTTTGGCATTGCAACCGGCGGACAATTCGTTGGAAGAGGTGGTGGTGACGGGTTACGGTAATTTCCGTAAAACTTCGTTTACCGGGGCGGCTTCCACAGTTGGGACGCGGGACGTAAAAGACGCTCCTTCTGAAACCGTACAATCACGATTGGCAGGTACGGTTGCCGGTGTGAAAGTGTCTGCAAATGCAGGACAACCGGGTGGATATACCTCTATGCGTATCCGTGGTTCCGGTTCTATCAGTGCATCCAACAACCCTCTCTATGTAATAGACGGTGTGCCTGTTTTTACGGGTGACATTTCAGAATTTTCTTATGCAGCTTCAGGAACAGACCCTTTGTCGCTCATAAATCCGAGTGACATCGAAACGATTACCGTAATTAAAGATGCGGCAGCAGCCTCTCTGTACGGTTCGCGTGCAGCCAATGGTGTGATTTTAATCACAACCAAAAAAGGAACTTCCGGCAAACCGGTTATCAGTTTCAAAGCTGACTGGGGTAATTCGGACATCGCTTTGAATGGATGGCGTAAGACTTTGGACGGTGATACTCGTCGGGAAATTTTGAAACTTGGTTACGAAAACTATGGTATGACTTCTACAGAGGCTGAAGCCGAACTGTTGAAGAGCAAATACGCTAACAAACCTGCTACGGGTTGGCAAAATTGGAAAGACTTAGTGCTACGCACAGCTGCTCACAGCAACCAAGAATTTAATGTGAGAGGCGGCGACAAAAATACGCAATATTTCGCCTCTTTGGGTCATACCGACCAAGAAGGTATTTCAAAACAATCTGAATTTGAACGCTACACCGGTAGGGTAAACATTACCCACCAATCCGATAGATTGACCTTGGATGGTAGTGCGTTGATTTCAAAAACAAGGCTATTACGCAGTAACGAAGCCACATCTTTTGCCAGCCCTATTATGGCTGCATTTGGTATGGCTGCCAGTCCGGCTTTTGACCCGTACAATCCTGATGGTACATTCAATTACGGAAACTCTCCTGCAAGTGCTACATCTAATGCTTTGGCAAGTATGGTTTATAACTATAACGATGCTGATTTGTTTCGTTCCACTTCGTCATTAAAAGCAGGTTATCGCTTATGGGACAACTTAGTATTGAGCGAACGCTTAAGTTATGACCATTTGCAGGACAATGAAATTGTCTGGTGGGATAGCCGTACCGGTGATGGAAAGGGTTATAATGGTTTGAGACAAACTATCATTGCTCAATATCAAACATTGGCATCTCAAACTCAGTTGGCTTACAAAACGACAATTGCCCAATTGCACGAAATTGATGCTTTGGCGGCTTTTGAATCGGAGGATACACATTATACCTACGCTTATATGAGAGGTTATGATTTCCCTCAGGTAGACCTTAGAGAGCTTGCGAACGCAGCCGAAACATCCAGTGAAACATCCAGTGAAACAACCCGCTTGTTGTCTTATTTAGGGCGTGTGAACTATACGTATGACGACAAATATTATTTAAGTGCAAGTTTCCGTCGTGATGGAACTTCTCGCTTATCAACCAACACACGTTGGGGTAACTTTGGTTCTATATCAGGTGCTTGGCGCATTTCTAACGAAAATTTCTTCACACCAATCAAAGAGGTATTGACGGATGCAAAAATAAGAGTATCTTATGGTACCAATGGTAACTTGCCTTCAGGCTGGTATGCTTACCAAGGTGTGTACGATTTCACTGCAAAATACAATGGTTTGATTGGTTCTAACGAAACAACCATTCAGAATAACAAATTGAATTGGGAAACGAACGCTGTAACGAACATCGGTTTTGATATCCAATTCATTGACCGCATCGGCGTAACATTGGATTTCTATAACAGAGACACTGAAGATTTGTTGTATGAAGTGCCTATTTCACAGACCACCGGTTTTTCAACTGCTTGGTCTAACATCGCATTGATAAACAACAAAGGGATTGAAGTGGAAATCAAGAGTGAGAACATTCGGAAAAATGATTTCACTTGGAACTCCTCATTGAATTTGGCTTATAACAAAAATGAAGTGAAGAAAATCAGCGATTCCGACGAACCTGTTATTACAGGCAATGGCGGTCAAACCATTATGGAAAAAGGGAAACCTTTATACGGACTTTATGCCTACGAATATGCAGGTGTTGATCCGGCAACAGGGAAAGAGTCCTATTATATCAATCGGGAAGGTCACGAGCGTGAAATTACCACAGATAAGTCAAAGGCTGACAAAACCAACTTAGGTTCTGCAACGCCTGAAGTATCTGGTGGTATCACCAACTCACTTCGCTACAAAGGTATTGATTTCTCGTTTGTCTTCACCTATTCTTTGGGCGGTCAAGTGTATGACAATGCTTACTGGCAACAAAGTAATGGTGGAACATATAACTACAATTCACAATTGCCGGCTTACTACAAAGTAGAAGATATGTGGAAAAAACCGGGTGATAATGCTAAATTACCACAATTTGTATATGGACAGACTTATACGCCATCGTCCCGTTGGATATATTCTACTGACCACTTGCGTCTGAAAAACGTCACGTTGGGCTATTCTGTCCCATCAAAAGTGTTGAAAAAGGCGGGTATTGGAAAGGTTCGTGCGTATGCTTCGGCTGTCAATTTGCTGACATTCACGAAAAAAGGCTTGTATCTTGATCCCGAAACCACTATTGATGGTTTTGTAGTATTCCAAACGCCACCAATGAAAACAGTGACGTTCGGTCTTGAATTAGAGTTTTAATTAAAATTATATAAAGAATATGAAAAATATATTTAAAATGTTTCTGGTAGCCTTTGCGGCAACAATAGTGCTTTCGTGTTCCGATTATTTGGACACAGAGCAAACGACAGCCATATCAACCGACAGAGCAATCAGCAGTTACAACGATGCTGTGGCGGCTTTGACCGGT
>BNTR01000197.1 GCA_025996755.1 Bacteroidia bacterium | reverse complement strand
CTTGGAATCTGTTCTGTTAAGAGGTTGTCCTTTTCAGTTGGGCTTTGTATTGAATATCCCGGCTGACTGACTTGTTCATAGAGGGCAACATCTTCTTTTATTCTGCCATCATACAAATTGATATTTACATTTGTAATTTTGTTTCCTCGGTAATTAATTTCAGTTTCGCCTAATTTGTCTCTATTCTCCGAGTTAAACCCTTCTTTATAATTCATGGTTATACCATACTTGGCATTCACCATGTTGCCATAGACTTTTTTCCCTTCAGGGGTTTGCATCATTGCATTTCCTATTTTTTGAACATCTTCTGAGGCATTTGCTGACCATCCATTTTTTTCATCATATAAAACTGGTTTGTCATCAGTTCCAACAATCCATGCCCCCGTTGGGTCAATGTAATTCACCGGATTATTAGCATACTGCGCATAAGGACTAATACTATAATACTTCTCAGCCAGCGGGTCTATGGTTGGCGTTCTATTGATAATCGCGCCAAATGGTCGAAATCCTTGGTCATACCAATTCAACCCATTCGTTCTATCCAATTCCTTACCACCAAATTTGTAGGGCTGCGCATCCGGATTTGCGTCATCCACGTAAGGCATTCCTGACGGATAGTAGTTTATCTTTTGAACTATTGTGGTGCTGTTCATCACTACCCGATTATTGCCCAAATGGTCGCGCAGATAATAATTATAAGTATACTGTCCGTTGTCTTTTGTGACATAACCCTCCGGATTGAGAATGTATTTTAACGTCCCATCTTTTTTATAAATGATATTGCCGCAATAATACAAAATCTCAGTATTAACATTCGAATAGCTTTTCGTTGTATGCGTTGTTTGTCGCTTTATGCCCATTGCATCATATTTATTTTCAGTGGTGTGCCCCGCTGTAAACTGAATCTTTTTCGGCAAATTCAGTAAATTATATTCAATAGTGCTGATGCCGCCATTCAAATCTTTCGTCATGGCACCGTTTTTGTTGAATGTGTACCCATTATTGGACGCGGCGCGGTTTACAAAGCCATCCAGATTGGAACCTCCCTCTGTCACTTTTTTCAATTGATTGCCGGTATATGTCAGCGTCAAATCATCTATCAAGGTACCGGCAGAATGACGCCTCAACATCGTGATATTGCCGTGTTTGTCATAATCAAATTCTTCATTGTAGTTATTTTGCGTAAATTGCGCCGCTTTCAGCCGATTCAAGCCATCGTATGTATATTGATAACCATTATTGCCGTTATACGATGCCGAAATATTTCCGTTGTACAAAGGTGTGCTTCTTTCATACGAATCTTCGTAATGCAACGTTTCTTTGAAATTTGTGGAACTGATACTTTTTAGCCAACTGCGAAGATTGTAGTTATAAGTTATACTTTCAGTGTTATTTCCGAGGTTTTTGCTTGAAACTCTCCCTAATTCATCATAAGCCAAATCAAAAATTGGCGGGCTGTCGTTATAAATCGGAAGTAAACGAGGAGTCTCATCCAATTCATAGTATGTTTTTGTTAGGCGGTTGGCGTGGTCATATCTGTAATTATAAGTTTCCTTTATAGTTTTTCCGAATGCGGAGTGCCAGAGCTCTCTACATGTAGGTAGCCCTGTAAACGAATAAATGATATACTCTTTTTCATAGCCTGACAGATGATTTTGTGCAATGGATTGAACTACCCTCCCCTTGCTGTCGTAATAATAAACAGACCCAAGCAAGATCAAGATGCTATCATCTAACATTCGCGTCAATTTTCCTGTCAATAGTCCTTTGGCGGCAATATTGTCAGTATCCGTGCCGTATCTTTTATTTTCATATCCGGTAACATAGTTATAATCCGAATTGAAATTATCAAAATAACTCACAGACTTAGGTTGATTGTTGCTGAAATAAACGGGAGATGGTGGATTATTATTGTTATTGTTATTGTTATTGTTATTGTTATTGTTATTGTTATTGTTATTGTTATTGTTATTGTTATTGTTATTGTTATTGTTATTGTTATTGTTATTGTTATTATTCGGATTATCCTGACGTAAAGCCTTAAATTGATAATTATCGTAATAATAGGCTTGTAAGACTTGTGCTGAGGTCAAATTAAGTCCCGATAGCGTATAACCAAAATCGGCAAGGTCGCCACTTGGACTATCTGCATACTCTGCTTTGACAACACTCGTAATAGCGGGTGGATTTTCACAAAGACCTTCCAAAACCACTCTGCCAAACGCATCCGGTATAGAAAATTTCCATTTCGATTGCGCACGTAATTCGCCGTCCTGTGAAAAAATCAAGCGATCGGCTTTGTCATATTTGTACGAAACAGGGTCGGCACCGGGCAATTTTTGCCAAATACAACGATTGCGTTCATCGTAGCGATACAGATAGGCATAGTTTTTGAGTACGTCTGATGTTTCCGTATAAGTGCCATCAGAAGTTGCATCGGCAGCCAATGGCGACAGTACAAAACGTTTGTTCCCAAAATCATCATACACATAGTAAGTATCATATTTGGTCGTTCCGTCCATTTGCCGTTGCAACACCACCTGACCCAATTTATCCTTAAATTCATAAGCCCCTTTCCCATCTTCGTCCGTTGTTTTGGTAACGTACAAGGTGTTATCAGGATAATTCCCATTTCTTACCAAACTGTTTCCATTAACCGAATACAAAGCGCAAGGATGTGCGCTGCTATTGCTCAAATATTCAATGCCGACAGCATGACCATCGCCATTGCCCAACCGCCAAGCCTCGCCGGGACCAAATTGCTTCACGACCCTGTTTAATGGCGAGGCTTCATATTGGGTCTCAGAATAGGCATGACTGTCATTGTCGTAAATCGAATTTGCCTCAATGCCCCCCGTATAATAAGCACCATTATTCCCCGCTTTGGGTATCGGCAACCATGATTTAGATTCTCTGCCGAAAGCATCATACTCCTGAATGGTAACCAAATCGTTTTTATTGGGCGTGATGCCCACTTGCACCTGCTGGGTGGGACGCCCCAAGCCGTCAAAATACCGTATGGTGGTTAGGTTTCTGGTTGCACCGGCATCCAAAGGGGTAACCGTCCTGATGTAGTTTTGCGATTGCGATGTACCCCCTGTTGGCGGCTCGCCGGGGTTTGTTCCATCCGGGTCGGTTGGCTCAGGCTCTGTTGGCGGGTCGGTGGGTGTTGTTTCGCCCGGGTCGGTCGGCTCACCCCCTGTTGGCGGGTCTGTTGGTGTTGTTCCTCCCGGAGGCTTAGGCGGTTTCGTAGAGTCCGGATAGCAAAGGGTGGGGTCTATTCGCAGTATTAGTGATTGCCCGGGAGTAGCGGCAAATACAAATCCTGCTCGCAGCAAAATAACTTTACAAGCCGTAATCTCCCCTGCCGCCACACTTGTGGAGAGCATAACTGTGTCGCTGGAGGCTCCTTGGGCGTGTATATGCCCGAAAGTCATAAGTGCTAAAACGATTAGTCCTATCTGTTTCTTGCTCATCATGGGTGCAGCGTTTTATTTTCCCTTCAATTCCTCAATCTTAGCATTCAACGCCTCAATCTTTT
>BNTR01000196.1 GCA_025996755.1 Bacteroidia bacterium | reverse complement strand
CCGCCATATCTTTATAGTCCGACACGTCGATGTCTTTCAGAAATTCGGCAATCGGAAAAATCGCCCGCGAATAGAAAAACCGCGAGAAATGGTTGTGCGAGAGGTGATAAACCAGCGAATCTTCGGGAATATCGAAAATCTTGACCTGCAAATCCTTCAAATCGGTAACGCGCATCACCTCTTGCTTGGTCGTGGGATTGATAATGATGAAGTCGCCAAACCCAAAATTGTTGGAGATTTCGCGCCGCAAATCCTGCGGAAATGTCTTGGAAAGTTTCCACACAAAACTGCATCTCAACTCATCGGCGTAGGTTTTATTCGCCACTTCGGACGAGTTGAAGACGACGGGCACCATCCGGTCTTCGCCCCGCACGCGGCAGCCAAACTTGTAGCCCGCGAACTCGTCTTTTTTGCCCTGCCGGTTGAAACTCATATCGCAAATGATGCCTAGCATATTGTGTTTATACTTCTCGTAGAGCATCTCCGCCTCCTCATAGGTACGCGCCAACAGGATTTTGGGTCGCCCGCGCATCCGCAACGTCTGCTGATGCCCATTCAGAGCCTCCTTCGCAAACTCGCGCGACTGCCGCAACACGAACTTGTAGAGCAAAGGCAGCGCAGACGACATAAAACGCACGGAATCTTCGACCAGCAAAATGGTCTGCACACCCACAGAATCCACATCGTCGTCCACATTCATCCGGTCTTCGAGCAACTTAATCATCGCCAAAAGCAACTCGGCATTGCCCAGCCAACTAAACACATAGTCGATGGCAGACACATCCTCAGTAGCCAACCGGCGCGTAACCTCCTTAGAAAACGGTGTGAGCACGATAATCGGAATCTCGGCATACCGCGACTTGATGTGAGTGGCAACCGCAAACGTGTCGGCATCATCCATATTCGGCATACAAACAACCAGTTCAAAATGGATATTCTCCAACGCCCGAAGGGCTTCCTCCTCCGTCGCCACCTGCGTAAAACGAGGCGGATAGCGCAACCCCAGCGAGGTATATTCATTAAAAAGTTGCTCATCAATGCGCCCATCGTCCTCCAGCATAAACGCATCATAGCGCGTCGCAATCAGCAACACATTAAAAACCCGCTTGTTCATCAACTGCGCAAAAGACGTATCTTTCAGCACCAGGCGTTTCATATCAATTATTCGTTCCATATACGCCACAAAGTTAATACTAATTTTCTATTTGGCGATGGTTTTCCTGTTTCCATTGTTTGTAGTCTGTAAGCAAACGACTGTAAACGCAAAAAAATCTTGAACTATGGATGATTGTCTGAACCACGATTTTAATAAGATTTTGAGGATTAGCAGGATTCCAAAAAAAAATCCTGCCAATCCTTTTGTCTGAACTTTGATTTTCGTATGATTTGAGTGATTTTTATGTATCTTTGTAGTCGATTTGTGATAACACAAGTACTAAAACATAATATAAATAACTGATTATGAGTGACAAAAACGAAATCGTATTGTACCAACCTGATAATTCTATTCGGCTGGATGTGAGAGTGGAGCACGACACGGTGTGGCTAACACAAGCGCAAATGGTTGAACTCTTCGAAACAACCTTACCTAACGTTAGTATGCACGTCCGTAATATCTTCAAAGAGGGTGAATTGGATAAAAATTCAACTATTCAGAATTTCTTAATAGTTCAAAAAGAAGGCAATCGGACTATCCAAAGGAATGTTTCGCATTACAATTTGGATATGATTATTTCTATCGGCTATAGAGTCAAGTCTAAACGTGGAATACAATTTCGTCAATGGGCAAATAAAATTTTGAAAGACTACCTCCTAAAAGGTTACGCAATTAATCAACGCTTTGAACAACTTGAACAGCACATTGGGCAAATTGAACACCGCACAACAGAAACCGAAAATGCAATTGCTTTTTTTGTACAAAAGTCGTTGCCACCCATCGAAGGCATTTATCACGATGGACAAGTTTTCGATGCCTACGCTTTCGTTGCAAATTTGATAAAATCTGCCCAAAAATCAATTATTCTGCTCGACAATTATGTTGACGAAAGCGTGCTGTTGCTACTATCCAAGCGAGCGGATTGCGTGACTGCAACTATCTACACCAAAGAAATATCCAAACAATTGCAGTTGGATTTGCAACGTCATCAAACCCAATATCCGGCAATCTCTGTCGAAATATTGACCCAAGCACACGACCGCTTTCTGATGATTGACGGCGAGGTATATCACATTGGAGCATCACTCAAAGACTTGGGTAAAAAACTGTTTGCTTTCACAAAGATGGAATTTAAGGCTGCAGATATTTTGGCTGCGGCTGGTGTATGAATCAGGATTTGGCAAAAGCAAGAGCCGTCCGAAAGTTTGTGCTTTCAATCGTTATTGTATATCTCTGTTACTCGTCATTAAGCCGAATATGTACCTATATTTAACATAACACTATCGTTGTTATGACAGATAAGATAAAGGCTATCGCAAGAAGGAGTGTTTCTTTTTCGAATGTTGTTTCTATGGCATCTCTTTTCTTTTTTTCTTGTTCAAGTTTTTTGAGTTGTTGTTCCTCCACAAGCTTTTCCGGTGCTAACGCCGAGAGCAACCTTTCTATTCGTTCATCTTGCTTTCTTTCGTCTGCCAAGCAACAGCAAACAAGAAAGGCAATCCACCCAAAAACCAATCCCAAGAAAAACCAAAGACCACCTGAATGACCTTTGCGCGAAGCCATCTTTCCGCATAAAATACAGGGCATAATACACCACGCCACAATAATAACTAAACACACAACTATCAATTCCATTTTTTTATCAATTTTATTATTTATTACTATAAACATCCAACGCTTTTTTTGCACATAAAAATAGCGTGGAATACCATCTGAAACCCAGGTTTCCACGCCTATATACTTCGATAAGATACTCCACGCCGCACACGCGACGCTCACTATCTTATTCTTGAAGTATATACAACATTGTGGAAAATGGGATTTCCAAGAATATTAGCAAAACGCTATTTTAAATATGTCCCTTCCAAACTTGCGCTTGAAATTGCGGCAAAGGTAGCAACTATTTTTGAATTGACAAAATATTTCCGAAGATTTTTTCAATTATCAGCAAACATCATACCTGTCGCCCGAAAGGGCGAAATTTTCGTAACCGCAGGTCACCGACCTGCGGTATAGGAGAGCAACACAGCCCGTGTCCCCGCAGGGGACAGATGTGCATAACCGTGGGTGAAGCGAAGCGCAACCCACGGCACAAGCATCACCACACCACTCTTAGCCCTGCAACCTCTCCGTGGGTTACGCTTCGCTCCACCCACGGTTATGCACATTCTGTCCCGGCGGGACAGAGAGCAAGAGCCAAGTGGTATGGTTTCGTTTCCACAAAAAGAGGAGTTTATTCATATAGCGTCAGCAAACTAAATAGCGTGCTTTCACGTGCTTTATACAAAGGAATTGAAAATATTTTGCATAAAATATGAAAATAATTGCGTTTTTATTTGGTAGTTTAAAAAATTGTTCGTACCTTTGCGGCGTAAATCAACCAAAATGAGAGTTATGTTATTTTATTTAATTAATTAAAACTTGGTATTATGGC
>BNTR01000195.1 GCA_025996755.1 Bacteroidia bacterium | reverse complement strand
AGGTGCTGAGAACCACTATTTGGCAGCAATTGGACAAACTCTACAAGGAAGGCATCCAAACTTATGAGCAGGTGAAAGCCAATATGGCGGTGAAAGTGGAGCAGGAAGACAAGTCGCCCGATTTTTCGCACGACCCCGTTGTCAATACCTATCAAAAGCCCGTTCTGTGGGCTGATTTGCACATCAACCCGCAAGTGCTGGAAGAAAAAGTGCGCCAATATTCGGCTGTTTTCGACGAAAATCCGGATTTGCAGGAAGGCTCTGCCTACTATATGGTGTCGCTCAATCGCAAGATATTTGTGGACACCGAGGGGCGCGAATCCGCGGCAAACAGCGTGTCTATTCAGTTGTTTTTGACGGCGCGCACGATTGCCGACGATGGGATGTATCTGCCGTTGCTGAAGTCGTGGATGGGCTTTTCGTTGGAAGAAATGCCTGATGATGAAACAGTTATCAAGGCGGCGCGCGAAATAAGCACCACTCTTTCCGCGCTGAAAAAGGCACCTGTGGTGGAATCGTTCACCGGTCCGGCAATTCTGTCGCCGGAGGCGGCGGGCGTGTTTTTTCACGAGATATTCGGACACCGCATCGAGGGGTCGCGCCTGAAGCAAGAGACTGATGCACAGACGTTTAAGAAGAAAATCGGCGAGCGGGTGTTGCCGAAACACCTGTCTGTGACGTTCGACCCCACGCTCCGGTATTTTCAGCAGACACCCTTGGTGGGCACGTTTGCTTTCGACGACGAGGGCATCCCTGCACAATGTGTAAAAGTGGTCGAGAAGGGCGTCCTGCGCAACTTTCTGATGTCGCGCACGCCCATTGAGGGGCAACTCCATTCCAACGGTCACGGACGTGCACAGATGGGTGCCACGCCGATGTCGCGGCAATCTAACTTGCTGGTAGAGAGTTCGCAACGCTTCTCCGACAGCGAATTGATGAAAAAACTCCGCAAGGAAGCCAAGTCGCAGGGCAAAGCCTACGCCTACTACTTCAAGGAGGTGTCCGGCGGCTTCACCACCACGAGTCGCTATTCGCCTAACTCATTCAATGTCACGCCGTTAGTCGTCTATCGCGTCTATGCCGACGGTCGTCCCAACGAACTTGTGCGCGGCGTGGATATGGTGGGCACCCCGCTGGCGATGTTTGCCCAGATTGAAGCCTGCGGCGAAACATACGCCACTTTCAACGGCGTGTGCGGAGCCGAATCGGGCAACGTCCCCGTGTCGGCAACCGCTCCTGCCCTGTTTGTGAAGCACATTGAAACGCAAAAACGCGCGAAAAGCCAATCGCAACCGCCGTTGTTGCCCAAGCCCGCCGCCGGAGGATTGCAGGGCAAGTCCGCCGTGGCAGACAGCATCATTTTCAACGCCCTCAAAGCCGAAGTCAATCGCGGACTTGACAACCTGAAAATCAGCGGATTAGCCGCGCCGTTTTTCATCGCCTACACCATCGCCGATGCGAAGCAATTGTCGGTGGCTGCCCAGCAGGGCAGTTTGGTAACTTCCGGTTTCAACGAGCAGCGCACAGCCGGAACACGCTTGTTGATAGGCGATTACGACTGCACGGACGAGAATTTTCAAGGTGCCGCCGGCGGTGGCGCATCCGGTTTTAACGGTCAGCCACCCCTCGAAAACGACGAGCAAGCCATCCGCCACACGATATGGCAGGATTTGGACGCGATTTACAAGCGCGCCGCCGAAACATACGAACAAAAAATCGCAACTATCAAGCAGTTGAACATCCCCGCGAAAGATTTGGAATTGCCCGACTGGGACAAAACGCCGGTTGTGCAATTGGAAAAATTACGAATTACGAATTATGAATTACGTGAGGATGATAAAACACGCTATGAGGAGTATGCGAAACAGGTTTCGGCGGTCTTCAACGAGTTTCCGGAAGTGCTGGAAGGCGTGTTTTCGCTGCAATTGTGCGAGATGGCGGCTTATTTCTACAACACGGAGGGCACGCAATTCCGCTATCCGCTGTTTTTCGTCTATGCGCAGGGGGTTGTCAGAGGCATCACGGAGGAGGGCGAGAGGTTGCATACCGGCTTTGAATCGCTGTTTGGCAGTCCCGACGAGTTGCCGCCGCTTGCCGAAATGCAGGCGAAATGCCGCGAAACGGCACAAAAATTCATTGCCCTGCTCCGTGCACCCAAACTCAAGGAGTCCTACTCCGGTCCCGTCTTGTTTGAGGATGAGGCAGTGCCCACGACGATTTTTTCCAATTTTATGTGGAGTGATATTTCGCTGATTGCCGAGCGTAAGCCATTGACATCCAGCGGATTTGCATACGGCGGCAACGACATCGAAGAGATGATGAACAAGCGCATCACCGCCCGCGAAATCACGATTGAAGATTTGACGGGCACGCCGGAATACAACGGTGTGCGCCTGCTGGGCTATGCGCCGATTGACGCGCAGGGCGTTGTGCCGCCGGCAAAAACGGTGCTGGTCGAAAACGGCATCCTGAAAACGCTGCTCAACGACCGCGTGCCCACGCCCAAAGTGCCCCACTCCAATGGACATAACCTGTTCACTATCAGCCTCTCCGGCGAAACCGGCAGCGGCGTGTTCCGATTCGCCGACACGCGCACCAAGAGCAAGGCGGAACTGAAAAAAGAACTGCTGACACGTGCCAAAGCGGAGGGCTACGACTATGCCTACATCGTGCGCAAAACCGTGCTCGACGGCTCCTCGCCCAGCGAACTGTATCAGGTGAGCGTGGCAGACGGCTCCGAAAAGCGGATGCGGGCAGCAGAAATCAAAAACATTAATTCGCAGATTTTCAAAAAACTCGTAGCCGTTTCCAACCACGAAATAATCGAAAACAGCCTCTTCGGGCGCAGCATCGTGAGCATCATCGCGCCGGATGCCATCCTTTTTGAGGAGCTGCAAATTCAGAGCGACGGCATCGACAATTTCAAGAAAGCACCTGTTGTGAAGGGGATTTGAAGTATCTGCGATTTGAAACTGTCAAACTTACGGTAGTTTCTGTTGGCTATTTTAATTCAATATTTTCTTTTATGTCGGCTTCATTGAAAAACTTCTGCATTTCAGACATTCCGGTTTGTGTGTTGTCAAAGTTAAACTTGCCTGATTTATTGGCATTACTAATTGCTTGCTTTAAGTTAGGTTTCAACCGAGAATAAATGTCTTTGCTCTGGTTTTTATAGTATTTCTGTGTTTTTTCGTAATCCGGAAGATACTTTTTTAAAGGTTTTAGCAATTTGTCGTAAGAATCGTAGTATTTTGATGTTTCTTCAAAGTGCAACAGCAACCAATATTCAAAGCACGGATTATTGATGATGACCGTGACATTTTCATATTTTGTGATTTCGGTGTAAAGTTCTTTAAATTCTTGTAGTGGTGTTTTTACGCCTTTTTTCGCCACACGAGTTTCAACCATAATCACGTCAAAATCTATTATCCCAAACACTTTGTCACAATCACTTGCAAGTTCCAAAACTTTTTGGTATTGGTCTTTGGTCTTCTTCTTTTGTGGAATTTTAGGTTCTAAATTAATTTTTGGTATAGGCGTTTAGGTCGCCCCAATAATTTGCTACCTTTGTAGCATGGAAGAAAGGATAAAATTTATGG
>BNTR01000194.1 GCA_025996755.1 Bacteroidia bacterium | reverse complement strand
CAACAGTTTGATTTGCGCATTGCCGCGTGCCAGTGCCGCAATCTCGTACCAATAGGAGGCTGCCGACCAGTCGCTTTCGACCGTGAACGGCACGGAGCGGTATGTCTGCGGCGCGATTTTCAGCGTCGAGGGTGAAGCCGTGTTTGCCGGGGGCACCCTGTTCCACGTACCAGGTGGTGTTGGCGATAACCTCCAGCGGACCTTCCGTGTCAACCAGCGACCCGTCCTGCATCGTCCGGACAGCGTAGGTGGTTTTTCCTGCCGCAAGCCCGGTGAGGGTCAGTTGATTATTGAGGTACCCTCCCTTCGGATAGGAACTAAAGGCAGTGGGGGCGGCTTCAATCGACGCGTTGCCGCCGCGGACAGACCATAGGGGGGTCCTTGTATTGTCATCCGCCCAAACGGGACCTATGCCCGTCACCGTCTTCGTTTCCGTCAAGTAGACTTGAAGCGCAGCCAGCCCGCTTGCCACTGCACTCACGGCACCGTCGGATGCCAGGTGGGATGCGAATGCAGAGGAGGCTACGGAGATTTTCTGACCGCTTCCTGCTATCGTCACCGGGGGCAAGCCGGTAATGGTGACCACCTTGTCGCTGACGCGCGTCACCGTGCCGCCGGTCATACTGGTAAATCCGCCCGTTCCCGGCGTGCTGATGGGGAATTGCGACAGTGCGAGATACTCTTGCGGAACAAAGATGCTGACACCACCCAGCGTAATGGTCAGCGTATGGTTGCCAACATTGGAACTGAACACCCCTGACTCAATGGGTTGGAACCCGTTGCCACCGCCTGCATATACAGTAGTCTTCTGCGTCGAACCAATAGCAACAGTAGGTGGCTTAATAATAAAGGCAGCTGGAGCCATGTAGATTTTCTGGACTCCTGCGGATGTCACCGGGGTCAAACCGGTAATGGTGACCGTATGGTCGTCGATGCGCGTCACCGTGCCGCCGGTCAGATTGGTAAATCCGGGTGTGCCCTCGACGGTGAATTGCGACAAGTTGAGGTTCGCTTGCAGAGCAAAGATGCCGTTAGTAATTAGGGGGTCGACATCTGTTACAATGGTCAGCATGTGGTCGCCGACGGCGGAAGAGAACAAATTTGTCATAACGTCCCCCTTGTGATACGTAACAGTGATTCCCCTACTACGCCCACTTTCATCTTCGAGGGGTTCCTGGGCGGTAATAAAGTAGTCCTTGCTGGACTCTTGATTGTTGTTGACGTTCGTCAAGACCAGTTCATGGGTTGCAGCATCGAAAGTGCTGGTGCTGGTTACGAGCGCATCCAGTATTATGGTGTTGTTTTCCTCTGTGTATATTTTCCATACACAATTGCTCGAGTAGGGGGGATTGTTGAGCATCTTCACTGTTACGCTTGCCGGATTGCCACCCTCCTGCGATAGTTCATAGCTGGTAAATTCTGTCTCCGGTGTTTGTGTCCGTGGTGAGGTAACCGTGAATTTTTGCCGCGCACTTTCAGATTCGAGGGGTTCCTGCGCGGTAATCCAGTAACTCTGCGCCGGCACATCGCCCGCGGTGGATGCTATGCTCAGTTCGCTGTCTGTCACGTTGAAAGTTGGTATCAGGTAAGTAATCGGCGCGCCACCAAATTCCACGTCATATACATTCCATGTACTGCTGTGCGAGTAGGGGGGATTGTTGTTGAGCATCTGCACTGTTATGTTTGGCACAAGAGGTTGCGCCGGCGGTTTTACGAAGGTTGCCGATTGCAGCATCGGTGTTTGTGTCTGTGGAGCGTTTTCGACCGTGAGTTTCTGCCGCGCACTTTCGACATTGGGAGTGTTGGTGGCTGTAATCCAGTAGTCCTTCGCCATCACATTGCCCGTGGAGGATTCCAGGACTAGCGATGTGCCGCTGAGGGAGGCGGTTATGTTGTTGTCCAATCCGGCTTCTATCGCCGTGGAATAAACCCGCCATTCAGTCATATCCGAATAATCGGCGGCGTTGAACAGCGAGATGCTCACGCTCGGCACTGCTGTGGGTGGCTTTTGAAAGAGGAGGTCAAAATCCGGTGTCGGTGTCGTGCCCAGCATAAACGCGGCAACTGTGAGCCTCCGCCGCTCGCTTTCGCTCTTGTCAAGTTCTTGGGCTGTAATCCAATAACTGTCTACGGGAATATCCGAGGAGTGCGTCAGTTTCAAAATGGAGCCATAGAGAAGACTTGCGCTGACGGAGGACATCTCTGTGGTGCTTGTCTGCGAGGAATAGACTCTCCATGTGCATGTAGCCAGTGAGTATGCGGAGGCGTTGTTTAAGGTAAAGTCTATGCTTGGCTGCTGAAGAGCGGTTTTTGAGAGGCTTGGAATGTACACCACGGGCGTGGGTGTTTGTCCGATGATGGGGGGGGCGAATGCAACCACCGTGAGCGGCAACCGCAGGCTTTCCGTCAGGTTGCCTTCGGTGGCAGTCACGTAGTAAGTTTTGAACTGCACATCACCACCGGTGGATGTCAGGGTCAGGAGCGCACCGCTGTGCTCCGCACTCATGCCACTTGCCAACGTGGTTCCCGATGCTTCGCGATAGACCTTCCAAACGGTATTCGGGCGGTAGTCGGGGATGTTGGACAGGGTGAAGACCACATTTGCCTGCACGAGGGTGGTCTTGGCAACGGAGGCATTTGTCGGTGTTGTTGTCGGGGTGGGTGTCCTGTCCGGGTCATAATCGACCACCGTGAGTTGCACCCGCTCGCTTTCTATTTTGCCGGGTATGGTGGCTGTCAGCCAATAGTCTCTTGCCGTTATATTCGGGGTCCTCGTCAGGGTCAGGAGCGTTCCGCTGGCTGTCCTGTTGATTGTTACGCTTACCTCGACGAGCGGCTTGTCTACATCGCCATATAACGTCCAGATGGTATTGGGCGGAAATTCGGACAAGTCGTCGTTGACGAGGGTGAAGTTCACGCTTGGCTGTGTGAGGTTAGTCTTGGCAACGACAGCAGGGGCAATATTCGGTGTAGGTGTCCTGTCTTTTGCCACTGTGAGGGCGAGCCGTGGCATGCTTTCCGATTTGTCCTGTTCGGTGGCAGTAATGTAATATGTCCTTTCGGGCACGTTCGTGGCGTGCCTCAGGGTCAAGACGGCACCCGCGCTTGACGCGGTAACGCCGCTCACCACCGCGGTGCCTGTCGTCGCGGAATAGACTTTCCACGTGGTCGTCGCCGGGTATGTGAAATCGTTGGTCAGGGTAAAGCTCACGGTCGGCTGCATACCGGCGGTCTTTATTATGCCGGAGGAGGCAACTGTCGGGGTGGGTGTCTTGCCCTGCTCATACGCTGTAATTGTGAGTTGCAGCCGCTCGCTTTCGGTCTTGCCGGCTTCGGTGGCAGTAACCCAATAATCCCTTGCGAGGATATCCGAGGTGTGCGTCAGGGTGAGGATATTATTATTGTGTGTCGGGGTAATGTTGATTGCCGGCACGGGACCTGTCGCCGCGGCATAGACCTTCCACGTGGTCGTCGCCGGATATGTGAAATCGTTGGTCAGGGTAAAGTTCGCGCTTGCCTGCACGAAAGCGGTCTTGGCGAAGTTCGTAATGGCTACCGTGGGGGTGGCGGTCGCCGGCAGCACGTAATTGCTCACCGTGAGTTTGAC
>BNTR01000193.1 GCA_025996755.1 Bacteroidia bacterium | reverse complement strand
GTGCCATAAAGATAATTTTTGTAATCGATAAAGAAAAAATGCGCTTTGGCATTTGCCAACACATCCAAGCGGTTGCTAATCGGCTGAGTGAGATGGATTTGCGAAAACACTTCCCTGTTTTTCAGCCGCTCGCCGGCATAGTCATTATAATAGATAGCGGAGCCGGGCAGTCCTCTGTCGGAGCCGTAGAAGCCGGTTTTGAACTGCATTCGTCCGCCGTTTTTGAATTTGCCGTTGAGGTTAGCCTCCATTTTGAAGGTTTCGACATCAGAATTGAGGCGTTTACGGTGCGTGGGGCGAGTGCCGATGCGCTGTGTAAACGGATAGTTGCCGTCCGTTCTCAGATAATCGCCGATGACAGTGAGCGACAAACTGCCCGACAGGGGTTTTCCGTACATCACCGACGGGTTGAGCAACCCAAACGAGCCGACACTGACCGCCGCCCGAATGTCATTGCGGGCTTGACCCGCAATCCCCTGAAGAGTAGTGATATTTAGTGCCCCCGCCAACGCCTGCGCCTGTGCCGTTTGCAAAAGAAAGTCGCTTTCGCCAATGGTGAGGCTGAGCAAATCCACAAAATTGAGCGAAAAACGACCTAAATCTATCTGTCCCGTCTGCATATCCGTCACGGGCACGCCATCGTAGACGACCCCCGTGTGGTTGGCTCCCAGACTGCGCAGCGACACCGTTTTCAGTCCGCCAACGCCGCCGTAGTCCTTCACCTGCACGCCCGAAAAGTGCTTCACGGCATCGGAAACCTGCGATGCACCGAGTTTTGTCCAGTCGTCGGCTTGCAACACCTGCGTCGGGGAGGTGGATTGGAACGTAGACGGGCGATTGGCGCGCACCTCCACCTCGTCCAGCACCTTAATTTGTGTTGAATCCATCGTTTGTGCCATTGTCGGCAGACAATTAGCCGTCAAAAAAGAAAAAATAAAAAGTCTGTACCTCATAATTTACTTGCCCCTTCCTCGAGGGCTTGCTAAATGAATGATATGCACGGCAGGTCTTCTGACTCGTTCCTGTTTGCACCGCCTTCCCGTCCTTCGCGACAGTGGCTTGAGTATGGTACAAAACATCAATAGAACTTACAGCAGCGGGACTGTTCGGGATTTTCACCCGATTCCCTTTTAATCCTTTTTCCGAACCGGAAAAACAGGAACCGTTGCGGGTGCAAAGGTACGAATATTTTTTGAATCTGCAAAATGTTAGTGTTTTTAACGGTATTTTTAACTATTTTTTAGATGTAGGCTTCTTGTTTTGCAAAATGTACGGTAAATTTTGGTGATATGCAAGTAAATCGCGGGGAAGTTATCGACAAGTTCCACGAATTTTACGGTTTGAAATTTTTGTTGTACCTTTGCGGCGTTTAATAAAATAATAAAAATATGGAAAATAACATTCAGCATTCACAGCCCGTAAATCCTGAGAAATCAGGGTTACAAGTACCCGTAAAAATAGGGGGGGGGGTACAAGAAATTACCGCCAACAAGGTAGCGACATTTTACAAAAGAAAGATACATCCTCGAATTATTTCTTTTATGCAACACCCATCCGAAAACGCGAAAAGTTTATTCATCTATTTTTTCCATCGCTTTTTGCCAAAAACGCCCCAAAACCAATGTTATGCGTTCATGGGGAGGTATGGGACAGTACCCTTTCCGTACTTATTTATGTGGGAATATAGAAATCTGCCTGTTGAGTGCATCTATGACAATTTGCAAAAACTGTATTATGTTGTGCACAACGGCAAAAAATTGTATTTCAAGGGAGATACGCCAAAAGATATTGTCTCTCTTTATCAGTCATTGCGTATTGAACAAGATATTTGTGCACCTCATCGCTATGTTACTGATTATAGCCGTCTAAAGGGGAAAACGCTGCTTGACATTGGGTCGGCAGAGGGGATTTTGTCGTTAGATGTGATTGAATTTGTGAAGCATGTTTATTTGTTTGAGTGCGACAAAGATTGGACAGCGGCTTTGAATGCCACTTTTGCGCCTTGGAAGGATAAAATTACTATTGTCGAAAAGTATGTGAGCAACATCAACGATGAATCCAACATCACCATTGACCGGTTTTTGGAGGGAAAAGACAAAACCAACCTTTTCCTGAAAATGGACATTGAGGGCTATGAGCAAGCCGCTTTGCGTGGGGCTGCAAACACGTTGAAAGAAGTCCGCGACCTTGATTATTCGATTTGCACCTACCACTATCCCAATGATGCGGAAGAAATTCACAAAACGTTGTCTGACAATCATTTTGAATCTGAATTTTCCGATGGATTCTTTTATTGGGGACGGGGGAAAGAACCGGGGCTGAGAAAAGCCATTATTCGCCGGAAAGTTCAGTAAATATAATTTTTTTGCAAACGCCTTATCCGGATGCACTTTGTGGAGTGCCATTTGGGCGACGTACTGCTGCCATCGCTTCGGTTTCCCGAATGGCTTCCTTAAATTCCTCAAATGGTGGCGATGACCTCGATTTCCACCAGTCCATTTTTGGGGAGGGTTTTCACTGCCACCGCCGAGCGGGCGGGGAATGGCTCGCTGAAATGCTTGCCATAGACTTCGTTCATCGCGGCGAAATCGGTGATGTCTGCCAAAAATACGGTCGTTTTCACGACATTTGCCAATGTCAAACCTGCTTCTGCCAGCACTGCGTTGATGTTTTTGAATGCCTGCTCGGTTTGTTCGACCACGCTGCCTGCTACAAATGTACCGGTCGCGGGGTCAAGCCCCAACTGTCCCGAACAAAACACCAGATTGCCTGTTTTAATCGCCTGTGAATACGGTCCGATTGCCGCCGGCGCGTTTTTACTTGAAATTGCTTGTTTCATATTATTTATTGGGGGACATCTAAATTACCAAATTTTCACAAACAGAGCCGACATCCGTTTAAACCCTGTTCAATGAGAGGACAAAGTTAGGTAAAACTTTTATTAACGCCAAACTTTTTTGTTATTACTAATTGAACTTACCTTAGGATTTTCAATAAAAAATGTTATCAATCAGCCGCACGTCGCCATCAAAAACGGCGATGCAGCCTACCGGGAACGTGGTGTCGTCCCATTTTTGGATGGGTTGCAGCGTGTGTCCGTCCACGATGGAGAAATATTCGACCTGCAATTCGGGGACGGCATTGATTTGTGCGACAGCCCATTCAATTGTCATCGCGGGGGTCATTGTGGGCGCAACAAAGCGCACCTCTGCGCTTTCTTTCAGAACGCGTGAGATATTGACCGCCGCCTGCCGCTGAGTGGCATTCAGGCGTGTGTTGCGCGAACTTTTTGCCAGCCCGTCTGCTTCGCGGACGATGGGGCACGCCTCGATGGTTACGTCGAGGTGCAGTTGTTTCACCATTTCGCGGATGATTGCCAACTGTTGGAAATCTTTTTCGCCAAAATAGGCGCGGTCGGGTTTCACGATGTCGAACAATCGGCTCACGATTTGCGCCACGCCATTGAAATGTCCGGGGCGAAACGCGCCCTCCATCACCGTTTCCAGTGCTCCGAAGGCAAATTGGCGGGTGTCAGGCTCTGTTTGTGAAAATTTGGTAATTTAGATGTACCCCAATAAATAATATGAAACAAGCAATTTCAAGTAAAA
>BNTR01000192.1 GCA_025996755.1 Bacteroidia bacterium | reverse complement strand
CTCGTGAGGAATATTGGGATTACATTGTAAACCGCCGCGATTTGCTTGTGCCGCAAGATGTGCGCGAACGCAAAGGCAGTTATTTTACACCTCCACAGTGGGTAGAACTTTCACAACGCTATCTTGCCGATGTCTTTGGCGAAGATTGGCAAGATGAATACTATGTTTGGGACTGTGCCGCAGGAACAGGCAATTTGCTGGCGGGATTAGTAAATAGGGATAGAATTTTTGCATCAACTTTGGATAAACAAGACGTGGACGTGATGCACGACCGCATAAAAGCCGGTGCAAACCTTTGGAAAAATCAGGTTTTTCAATTCGATTTTTTGAACGATGAATTTTTGCCACAATCAAAAAATGGCAAATTGCCCGATGAACTTTACAATATAATATTAGACGAGAACAAACGTAAAAAACTTGTGATTTATATCAATCCGCCGTATGCAGAAGCGGCTTCTTCGGCAACTATCAGAGGTACAAGAAACAATAAGACAGGTGTAGCCCTTTCGCATAAAACACACGATAAATATATCTCTATCATTGGTAATGCTGTCAATGAACTATCAACTCAATTTGTTGCAAGAATTTATGATGAAATAAAGGACTCAAAACTCGCTTTTTTCTCAAAACTCGCATATTTGAATGGTGCAAACTACAAAAAATTTAGAAATTTCTTTAGAGCAAAATTATTAAATGGATTTATAATTCCTTCATATACTTTCGATAATGTAAATGGTAAATTTCCGATTGGTTTTCTTATTTGGAATACAGAGCAAAAAGAACACTTTATAACCGCGAATGTTGATGTATTCGATTCAAAAGGCTTTTTTATCGGAAAGAAAAAATATTTTGATGGGAAAGATATTAAATATATAAATGATTGGTACAGAAAATTTTATGATAATGAAAATGTATCTTTTGGAATAATGAACACAAGAGGGAATGATGTTCAAAATCAAAATTACATCCGCATTTCGTCTGACAATAATTTTAATCACACAAATCCGATAACAATAAAGAATTTTATCCAATCGTGCATTTATTTTTCAGTCAGAAAAATAATAGAAGCCACATGGCTCAACGACCGCGACCAGTTTCTTTATCCCAATAAACAATGGGAAAAAGACCTTGAATTTCAAAACGACTGTTTAGCTTATACGCTGTTTAACAACAATATACAGTCAAAATATGGTAAAAATCACTGGCTCCCATTTGCAGAACAGGAAATAAATGCCAAAAACAAATTTGAGAGCCATTTCATGCACGATTTTATCACCGGCAAATTGGTTCAAAACGGCTATTCCACCCTTTTTGAACAGCAAGAAAACAAAATGTATATCAAACGCAAATTTTCACCCGCCGCAACCGCCGTCTTCGATGCCGGACGCGAACTTTGGAGGTATTATCATGAAAATGCCGGTAACAAAAACCTAACAGGTTTTAAAAACCTGTTAGGTTTACCCTACAACGTAAACGCCTCATTATACGACATTCGCGAACATTTTCAAGAGCGCAACGACAAAGGCAAAATGAACAATACAAGTTCAGACACGCAATATACCGAGTTAATTGGCAATCTACGCGATAAATTAAAGGTGTTAGCAGCGAAAATTGAACCGAAAGTGTATGAATATGGCTTTTTGAAAGACTGATTTTTTTCGTACCTTTGCAGCGATTATTCTACATAGATGAATTTCTTACGACAATATTTAGACAAAATCAAGCCCACCTTCACCGCGGGCGGCAAAATGGCGATGTTCCACTCCGTGTTTGAGGGCATCGAGTCATTCCTGTTCGTTTCCAACGCTACAGCGGGGGCAGATGAAACGCATATTCACGCCTCTCACGATTCCAAACGGGCGATGTCTATCGTGGTCATCGCCCTCATTCCGTGCCTGCTGTTCGGAATGTTTAATCTTGGTGCGCAGCATTTTGCGGCTATCGGCGCGCCTGCCGGTTGGCTTGCGGCTCTTGTCTACGGGCTGTTTGCCGTGCTGCCGATGCTGGTGGTGTCCTACGGCGTGGGCTTGGGCATCGAATTTGCCGTCGCGCAATGGAAAGGGCACGAGATACAGGAAGGCTTTTTGGTGTCGGGGATGCTGATTCCGCTGATTGTGCCTGTCAATACGCCGCTGTGGATGATTGGCGTGGCAACGGCTTTTTCGGTCGTCTTCTGCAAGGAAGTCTTTGGCGGCACCGGCTTCAACATCTGGAATCCGGCATTGATTGCACGCGCTTTTTTGTTTTTCGCCTATCCATCCAAAATGTCGGGCGAAGCGGTCTGGATAAGCACCGAGAGCCGGTTTGGTTATGGCGGTGGGCAGGTGGTAGACGGCTTCTCCGGTGCCACACCATTGAGTCATCTCGGCAGCGATGCGCCAAATTACTTGGATATGTTCTTGGGATTTATCCCCGGCTCGGTCGGCGAAACGTCCAAATTGTGCATCCTCATTGGCGCGCTCATCTTGCTGGCAACAGGCATCGCAAGTTGGCGGACGATGCTGTCCGTTTTTGCGGGAGGCTTGCTCACGGCATGGCTCTTCAACCTCATTGGTGCCAACGTCGCGATGCAAACACCCCCGTTGCAGCACATTCTGTTGGGAGGTTTCGCCTTTGGAGCCGTCTTTATGGCAACCGACCCCGTAACATCGCCCCGCTCGCGAAACGGCAAATACGTCTTTGGCTTTCTCGTCGGCACACTCGCCATTTTAATCCGCATCCTCAACCCCGGCTATCCCGAAGGTATGATGCTGGCTATTTTGCTGATGAATTCCTTTGCGCCGCTCATCGACCATTGCGTGGTGCAAAACAATATAAACCGCCGATTAAAACGAATAAAGCAATGAATAAGGAGGGAAACACCTACACGCTGTTGTATGCGTCGATTTTGGTAACACTCGTTGCCGTAGGCTTGGCTTTCACGGCAGAGGTGCTGCATCCGCAACAGTCGAAGAATGAGGCGATTGACAAGATGCAACAGATATTGGCAGCAGTGAACGTGCCCGCCAATCAATCAACCGCCGAGGCACTGTATCAACAAACTATCGTGAGCACCCGTTTTGTGGACAACGAAGAGCAACACCCGGTGTTTGAAGCCCTGGTGGGAGGACAAAAAAAGTACATCCTCGCCCTGCGCGGCACCGGCTTGTGGGGACCAATCTGGGGCTATCTCGCCCTCAACGACGACAAAAACACCGTCTTCGGGGCTTCATTCGGACACGCCGGCGAAACACCCGGCTTGGGCGCAGAAATCGCCCTCCCGCCTTTCGCCGCCCGCTTTGCAGGCAAAAAAATCTTCAACGCCGAAGCGAAATTCACCTCCATCGCGATTGTCAAACCCGGCAAATCCGTCCCCAACAAAGATTATGTCGATGGCATTTCGGGTGGCACCATCACCTCCCGCGGCGTCGACGCGATGCTATATGCAAGTTTGGAAGTTTATGTCCCATTTTTAAACAGTGAAGCAGATGAAAAATAAAGAACTCTTTTTAAACCCCTTTAGTAAGAACAACCCCATCACAGTGCAGATGCTGGGTATTTGTTCGGCATTGGCGGTTACGAGCAAGCTGGAGCCGGCTCTCGTGATGGGCATTTCGGTAACAGTGGTGGTGGCACTGTCCAACGTGATTATCTCACTCCTGCGCAACACCATCCCCA
>BNTR01000191.1 GCA_025996755.1 Bacteroidia bacterium | reverse complement strand
GAAGGCAAATTTGTCGCCGTTGGCGATGGCGGCAAGATGGCTCAATCCTACGGCACTACGTGGGAAGCTATAGCCAACAGGCAATTTGGTGCCGGCAATAACGCCATTTTTGGCATAGCATCCGGCTTCAAATCGGAACCGACATCGGGACTGAACCTGATACATTGGGTTGCCGTAGGTCAAGCCGGCAAGATAGCGCAAGGAAATGGCGAGTGGTAACAATAAAATTTAATGGAATGAGAGTAAAAAAATTTATATGCTTCGCACTGGCTGCCACACTCTTTATAGGTGGCTGCACGGCGGGTAGTGATATTGTCGAGCCTGACCCGACAGACCCCACGAATCCAACTGACCCAACAAACCCCACGAATCCGACAGACCCGACCACCCCGACAGACCCCCCAAAGCCGAGCGTGCCGGTATCCGCAGTGCGCCTTGACAGGACAAATTTATCCTTAATGATAGGAGAACAAGGTTTCCTCACGCCCATCGTGTCACCGGCAAACGCCGTCATTAAAGGCTGGATATGGGATAGCTCCATCCCTGAAGTTGCTACGGTATCTAACGGAATGGTAACCGCTATAGCCACCGGCACCACAACCATCACTGTAACCACCTCCGACGGCGGGAAAAAATCCAGCGCAACAGTTACGGTCAATATTAATACAGGCGGCATTAATGCGACAACGCCTAATGTTACTGAATGGCCCGACAGAACTCCGATAAAATACGCACAGCACGCCACTGCCGATCCCATCAAGGCTGTGGCACATTCAACGGACGGCGGAACGCTTACATATCGGTGGTACAGCAACACCGTATCAATTCTTGAAGGAGCAACCCTTATTCCCTCCGCAAGAAGCCCCAGCTATACGCCCTCTACAGGTACTGTGGGAACAGTTTTCTACTTCGTGCTGATTACCAACACCAATAGAAATGCAACCGGATCCAAAACGGCAACGCTGGTATGCAACTGCGTGGAGGTAATAGTTACCGGACTAATCCCCCTGATATCTATTGGCGTGGATTTCAGCGGCACAATCGTCATCACGGGGAACGACGGGCAAAACGTCCTGTCCAAGAGTGGGAACGGACGACCCGGCTCGCTTGTTTTGAGCGCAACCGGATACAACGACGTGGCATGGTATATCGACGGCAACACGGCGGCGGCAGCCTACGGCAACAGCATCACCATTGATGCTGCCGACTACGGCATTCGGACACATTCCGTCACCTTTACCGGAGTCAGAAACAGCGTCCCCTATTCACAGGAGGTGCCTTTCACGGTGGTTAGATAAGTTAAAACAATTTGAATATGAAACAGTTACAATACATCGCAGGCGTAGCCCTGCTGGCAGGAGCCACTCTTTTTGCAGGATGCATCACTCCACAGGAGGAAGAGGAAAGCGAACGTGGCAGTTTAACCGTTTCTGTCGGCGAGAGTAGCCTCCGGACGCTCGCTCCGAACAGGGCACAATTTACGCGCTTTGAATTAAGTTTTTCCCACCCCACGGCGACCCAAAATCCCCTGTCATTCACTCCCAACGCCGGCGCGCAGACGGTGGAGTTAGTCGCGGGCAATTGGACAGTCACCGCCGCCGCATTTAAAGACGACACGAAACTCGCTCAAGGCAGCACAACCGTAACCGTCGTTGTTGGGGAAAGCTCCTCAACGAATGTCCTCCTTGCGCCGATTCTGAATGAGGAGGCGATGGGATGGTTCTCCTTTTCCGTCAGGTTTCCCACCACTGTCAGTTCTGTTTCGCTGAGCCTCACGGGCATCAATGGCACGGCGGGCGACGGCTATTTTCCGATGTCCGCCACAGACATAGCCGCAGGGCTTTGGGCAGACACATGGCAACTGCCGACGGGATACTACCGCATGAACTTGCAAATAACAAGCGGCACCCTCACGGCAGGCAAAACCGAGATGGTGCACATCTATCCGGATATGACCACCGGAACGCCCGCCTATTCCTTCGCGGAGGCGGATTTTATGGAAGGTGCCACCGAAGAAGACCTTGCCGTGCGAACGGGGTGGCTATGCCACACGTGGGTATGTTCAAATCTCGAAATTCAAGAGGAGTATATCACCGCAGAAGTGGACCAACAATATACCGATGCTTATGGATCCGGTTGGCGGGATATCATCATGGACTTCGTCTTCACCCCGATGTATGTTGGCAACTATTTCATGACTTTTTCACCTTCAGGTACCTTTCTTACACCCGAATACACCGAGGAAAATTGGGAATGGGCAGAGGATATTGCCCCATTCACAATCCAATACGGCAACAATTGGAACTTCACAGGCTCTCCCGCCTATATCACTTTGGCAACATTAACGGCTGACAGACTGAGACTGAACATTGGTGATGCCGGACTAATCAATCCCCGGCCCGCACAGGGGTGGCTGATGGCGGAGTTCCTTCCATATTCATATTAAATCAACTCGAGGAAATCGGCAGGGATGTAGGTCGTTGCCAGCGAAACAAGTCCCTCCAAGCGCACCACCACGCGCTTGTGTCCTTTGATGCGCACCAGTTCGCCTTCGATGCCCGCAAAAATGCCCCGCACCACGCGCACCTTGTCGCCCCGCTTCAAGTTGGCGGTCAGAAGTTCGACCCCGCTTTCCGTGCTCAAATCCACCACCTGCATAAAATCCTGCATCTGCTTGTCGGGGATAACCTGCAATGTTTTGGTTTCGGCGTTGCGGATATAATTGATGGTGCAGCCCGTCATTTCGGGCAATGCAAAAGCCTTCTTGCGGCTGGCGTGCACGAATATCAGGCAGGGGATGAGCGGCTTTTCGCGGTGTGTTTTTTTGCCGTTGCGTGTGGTCTCCACCGTTTTGAGCGGGATGAAATGCTCCGTTTTGGCGGCTTCCAAGAGGGATTTTATCTTTTTCTCCGTTCTGTACTTGACGCGGGCGGCATACCAGTTAGATACATTCGTAGTGGAATCCATTGGCGTGCATCTCTTTTTTGTTGTAGATATTTCGTCCGTCGATGACGACCGGCTGGCGCATCGTTTTTTTCAGGACGTCCCACGCCGGCAATCTAAACTCTTTCCATTCGGTCAGCAGCAGCAGCGCATCTGCCCCGCCGGCTGCCTCATACATATCTGTGGCGTAGGTTACGGCATTGCCCTTGATGCGGCGGCATTCGTTCATCGCCACGGGGTCGTAGACCTTGACCGTGGAGCCTGCCGCCAGCAGCGCATCCATCACCACCACCGAAGGTGCCTCGCGCATATCGTCGGTGTCGGGCTTGAATGCCAACCCCCACAGCGCGATGGTCTTGCCGGAGAGCGTTTCGCCCGATGCCTTGAAAAAGTTTTCTAACTTGCTGAACAGCAGCGTTTTTTGCCTTTCATTGACCGCCTCCACCGCGCGCAGGATTTGCATATCGTAGCGGTGTTCGGATGCCGATTTAATCAGGGCTTTCACGTCTTTGGGGAAGCAGGAGCCGCCGTAGCCGCACCCCGGATAGAGGAAGCGGCTACCGATGCGCGGGTCGGAGCCAATGCCCTGCCGCACCATATCCACGTCGGCACCCACCGATGCGCACAGGTTGGCGATGTCGTTCATAAACGAGATGCGCGTCGCCAGCATCGCGTTGGCTGCATATTTAATCATCTCTGCCGATGGGATGTCGGT
>BNTR01000190.1 GCA_025996755.1 Bacteroidia bacterium | reverse complement strand
GCGGAGGATAAGGCTTGGTTTATGAGTGAGTATTATAAGCCGCAGATGGAGCGGAGCGAGAATGCTTACGCCATCAATCAGGCACAAAAGTTTTTCAACGAAAAGCAGTTGCAAGACCAGAAGACGGCAGCCGTGACCGGTGCGACTAATGCGGCGGTGAATGCCAACAAAGCGACTTATGCCAATGCTTACGGGGGATTGACGGCGCAGATAGCAGCGGGCGCGTCGGCGCAAAAGGACAGGATACAACAGCAATATGATGCGAAGCGCGAGGGGACATTCAACGCGCAGCAGGGCATGGCGGAGCAGCAGCAGTTGGCATACCAAAATATGGCGCAAAACTGGGGCAATCTGGCTAAAGCCGGTGTTAGTTCTTATGCGAGTTCGGGCGGGTTTGGTGGTGGAAAGTTACCTGCGCTTACTACTGAACAGGCTGTAAACAATGCAAGCGCAATAGTTAAAGCTCCCCAGCCACAAGGAATATCAAACTTGATGGGATGGCAAACTGGACTTAAACCATTAAACTAATCAGCTATGCCAAAAGAAGAAAACGAAATAGAGGCACTGCGTAGAGAGCAGATGGAACAGAGTAAACGTGTCGATGAAGAAGCAGCACGTCAGGCTGAAAAAGCTAATCGCGCCGCCACTGCTGCTGCGAGTTTATACCCTACTGTGTCTGCGCAAGTTGGTTGGAAAACCCCACCCGAAACTACGACACAAGCAGCATCAGCATCGGGCGTGGCTGCTACACCGGCATACGCGCTTAACCCCAACAATCCTTACCGGGGAAAGGTAGCGCAACCGGAAGCACCCAACACATTGAGCGACTACATTGAGAAATACCAAAAACAACTTGACGAGAAGAAACGGGATGTTGAACACCGCAGGCAATCGTCGGGAGTTGGGTTGCTCACCGACTTAGCCGTATTGCTGGGCGACCAACACGGGGCAAAT
Source organism: Bacteroidia bacterium (assembly GCA_025996755.1). Lineage (GTDB taxonomy): Bacteria > Bacteroidota > Bacteroidia > Bacteroidales > Azobacteroidaceae > Azobacteroides. The sequence continues at coordinate 2,784 of BNTR01000190.1, read as the reverse complement.
AACAACGCGCGGGTGAACGTGCGCGAGATGAGCGGACAGCAGCAAGCACAGGAGGCAGACAGGCTGTATCAGGACTATATGGCAGCTAAAAACCGCCTGCCGGATATTGAAAACCAATTGAAGCTGCAAGAGTATCAGCGCCAACTTGGGCTTTATGACAAGAACAATGCGCTGGCTGATGCGTGGGATAAACAAGATTATGATGCGTGGAAGTGGGAAAAAGAACAGGAACGCAGGGCAGCTGAAGCCGCAGAAAAGAAAAGAATAGAAGATGAAAAAATTAAAATTGGATATAAAAATGCGGAAGCAAATATGATAAGAGCAAAGCGCCCCGTATTAGGGCGTGGTGGTAGTAAGGATAAAGAAGAAAAATATGTGACCGACCTTGTGACCGGGGACAGATATTATTTGGAAGATTTTGGTCGTGTCCACTCAACTCCTCAGTTATGGCGTGAGGTAAGAGAGATTGCAATAAAAGGTATGACTAACAGACAGATAGAAGAATTTGATAAACAAATGAAAACTCCTGCATTGCGCCAACAGGTCATTGAAGCCCATGCGTTTGAAACTCCCTCACTTCGTAAACAAATGAAGAATCTATCCACAAGAGTAGTGCCTGGGACAGGGAGGAGAGAGGAGCTACAAGAGCCTCAGGCACAAGCACGGGGTAACCAACAAGTGGATTGGGGTGCACAACAAGGCGGAGGACACTTTAAACTTAGAAGCAACAATAATAATAATGGTTCTGCCGGTTTATTTGATTAAAATTATATGGCACTTCAAGACGAAAACGTAAAGAAACTATACGGTAATATTCAGAAGAATATACCTGATTTTAGTATGACCTACGATGATTTCGAGCGGTCATTAGAAGATACAACCAAAGTAGATGCTTTGCACAGGAATTTGCAAAAGCGTGTGCCCGGCTTTACTATGCCTATTGATTCGTTCAAGGGTATGATTTATTCCGATATTCCTGCACCAAACACTGTGCAAACACAGCAGGCACAGGAACAATTGTCTCAGCCGTTACCCGCACAGCCAACGTCTGAATTTGAGCCATACACACCGGAGCAGGAAGCGGAAGATTTGCGCGTGGCTCAAATGCGGCTTGCTCTCGGCGAACAGCCCGATGCCAATGCTTTTGCCGGATATGTTCCACCACAAATAAAGATGCCTAACCTTAGAGAGACGGCTTCCGGTGCTTTCAAGCATAAGACGATTGCGGAGGTTGCTAACCCGCAGGCTTATCTTGAAAAGGAATATCAGACATTGGCTAACGAACAGGCACAGGGCATTAAAGAAAGTCCGGCACAAGACAGGCGGCAAAAAAGGGCAATTCTTGGACATATCACAGAGATTGACGAAAAAATAGCGGCTTACGAAAACGCAATAGCTAATTTAGATAATTCAGGCTATCAATTAAAAGAGGGCGAAACGTTGAAAGATAGAGAAAACACTATCTTTGAGCAAAGGGGCTTATTAAAAAACGCAATAGAAAATTTACGGAGCGAGAAAAAACAGTTGCAGGATTGGAAGCCTACTCACTCATACGACCCTACGCTTGGGCAGTTGGAAGATAAGCATTGGTATAATCGAGTGGGCGATGTGTTTCAGAAGTTAGAGGCGGGACTTGATGAGCAGGTAATGGTTCCAATTACCTATATGCTGGACAAAGGAGTGACTGCAATAGAAAATGCAGTAACCGGTCAGGACAAAGAGCATTCCGTTTTCAAGAGTTTGACTGATTTCTATGAGCGAAACGCTAAGATAATGGATGAGCTGGCAAATACCCACGGCAATATGCTCGACAAAAACGGGAATGTCGTTCCAAAAGATTACTCCAAACTGATAGAGGATGGCGATTATAGCGGTGCCGTTTGGCAAATTATGAAAGAGGGCATAAAGTCTGCGCCGATGTCTGCTGTGGCAATGGGGACAGGTGGTGCCGGAATGCCTGCCATTGCTACACTTGCAGGCGCAAATAAATACAGGCAGTTGGACGAAGACCCCGAAACGGCGGGGATGTCCACGAGCAACAAACTACTCAATGCTGCATTAACCGGTTCGACAGAAGCGGCTACTGAAGTTTTGGGCGGGATGGTCGATAAGGGACTGTTCAAAATTGCGTTTCAAAAGGGAGGTATGCCAGCCATACAGGGATTGACGCGCACCGTCATGGAACGTTTTCCGCTGCTATTTGCAGGCGCAACGGAGGGCGGCGAAGAATTTGTGTCGGCTGTGTCTGAAAATATATACGACTATCTTAGCGGCGCAACAAAGGATTTGGATTTATTCAAAGGTGCCGGAGATGCTTTTGTTTATGGCGTAGGCGGTGGTTTGTCGATGGGCGCACCGCTGGGGCTGCGCTCTGTGCCACGAAATATAGGCACTGCCATTGGTGGTGCTTACAACGGGATAAACAACGCGCTTAATGACCCGAACAATGGATTGCGCCCTACCGGTATGATGCCGATTAACCCCGAAACGGGCGGCACCGGTGAAGTTGTAGATACGTCGGCACTTGAACAGTGGGGAAATATTGACCCGGCAGCCGAATACGGCAATGTGGATGGGCAGGTGATTACCAATGAGCAGGCAGTTGAGCAGGGTATTACCACCCCGCAGCAATTAGTGCATGACCAAGCCGTTGCCGATAACAAGGGTTACGAACTTTCAAATCCCGAATACGGCGTGCTTCCCGGCATGCGCGGCGTTCCCAAGACGGTGACGTTTCGTAATGGAGCGGAGCCGGTTAATATTACTGATGGCTATGTGGCGCGC
>BNTR01000189.1 GCA_025996755.1 Bacteroidia bacterium | reverse complement strand
TTTGTGCCCACAGCCACCGCTTCGACCTGACATTTCAACTGATTTGCCAGCGAGCGACCTTTGGTAAGCAGTTCAAGACTAACGTCCTGCACCTTACCGTCTTCTATTTCGAGATATACAAATAAATTATTCATAACTTAACCGATTGTGTGATTGGTGATTAACTCCACGATGAGTTCTTCGATTGCCTGGTCGGAAGAATCCAGTGTTTTACTCTCTTTCGCCTGAAAAACAACGCTTTCGATGGCTTTCACCTTCGTTGGTGAGCCTGACAAGCCGCATTGCTGCGGGTCGGCATCAACATCGGCGGCACTCCATTCGGTGGCTGCCACGCCTTTTTTGTGGCGAAGCACCAGCTTGGCATTGCGCGGGCGGCATTCGGGCGCGGCATCCGAAACGGTAATCAGCATCGGCAACTTGCCTTTTGCAACCTCAACACCACCTTCCAAACGGCGCACAACCGTGATTTCACCGCCTTCGGCAGACACCACATTGGCGGCGTAAGTGATTTGGGGAATGCCCAACTTTTCAGCCACCTGCGGACCCACCTGCGCGGTGTCGCCGTCGATAGCCTGACGTCCGGACAAGATGATGTCGAACTTGCCGATTTTTTTGATTGCCGTGCTCAGGGCATAACTTGTTGCCAGCGTGTCGGCACCGGCAAAGGCGCGGTCGGTGAGCAAATAGCCGCCGTCGGCACCGCGGAACAAGCCTTCGCGCACAATTTCTTCCGCGCGGGGAGGTCCCATCGTCAGCAGAGTAACCGTTGTGCCGGCATAGCGTTCCTTCAAACGTAATGCCTGCTCCAGGGCAAGCAAATCTTCCGGATTGAAAATAGCAGGCAACGCGGCACGATTGACCGTCCCGTCCTCTTTCATCGCGTCTTTCCCAACGTTGCGCGTGTCAGGCACCTGTTTTGCAAGAACTATAATTTTAAATCCCATAATTTTGTAATAAAGTTTTAAAGTGCAAAGGTAGTAAAAATTTTTGAATTACGCACTATAAATTGCAAAAAATCTTTTTGCGGGCGGGCAGGCTCTCTTCCCCGGATGCCCCGCAGGGAATTAAAACCCGAAATCCAAGGCATCAGCATCCACCTCTTTGACTTCCTCCTCTTGCGGAGCGTGCGCTCGTTGGTGCACTTCATTGGCAAGGATGTTGATGGCTTTGATTGGGCGGACGGGGCAGATGGATTCGCAGCCGCCGCAGCCGATGCAGAGGTCGTCGTAGACGTGCGGGAGCGTCAAGCCGCTGTCGCCATACGGCTCCATGCGCACCGCTTGCACGGGGCAATGTTCCGAACAGGCACCGCAGGAGGTGTTTTCTTTGAACACGATGCAGAGGCTTTTGTCGAACTGCGCGATGCCAATCTGCGTTGTCTGCTTCTCTTTAGAAATACCCGCTTCATCTTTATCTTGGAACGGAACAATCGCATGAAGGGGGCACACATCGGCGCACACTGTGCAATTGTAGTTGCAAAACGCCATCTCGTAGAACGTCAAGTGTGGCTTAAACGCATAGTCGATGCCAAACTCAAAGCCCGCCGGTTTCAAAATTTGCTGCGGACAGTGCGTTATGCACAAATGGCAGGCGGTGCATTTTTCTTTGAAATGCTGTAAACTCACCGACCCCGGCGGGGTGATGGGCGTCAGTTTGGTGGTGTCTATCTCCTTCGCGACGGCTTTGACGCAGCCCTGAATCAATGGCAACGTTGTCGCCATCGCCGCGGAAGCCAGCAAAAACGAGCGTTTCCCCTTGTCCGTTGTCATTGCGGGAGCAGCGGAGGCTGTCGAGGCTGTCATTGCGGGCTTGACCCGCAATCCCCACACCGGCGCGTAGTGGATAGCTTTTTCTTTTTTGCATTTGCCCAAACAGTTGAAACAAGCAACGCAACGCGAGGCATCTATGGTGCCCTCCTTGCTGTTGATACACTCTGATTTACAGGCTCTTGCGCACAACCCGCATTTGGTGCAGGACTTATCTATCGCGATGCGAAACAATGAAAACCGCGAAAAAAGCCCCAGCAGCGACCCCACAGGGCATATCGTGTTGCAAAACAGCCGCCCGCGCAGCAAAGCCATCGCACCAACGAGCAACAGCACGACGAGTGCGGACAAAAACGAGAGGGTCGTTACCGTGTAAATCGTGATGTTATAAAAATCGTAATTATTGAATTTGAGCGCAATCCAGTTCAGCCCATTGTTGCCCTCCATCACCAGCGGGCGGAAGATATTGACGGCGATGCGCCCAAAATTGCTGTACGGGTCGAGCGCGAGCAGCGGGGTGGCAATGCCAAAAATCAGGAACACCGCGCAAATCGCCAACAGGCTGTAACGCAACCAATTGTAAGGCTTGGAATAGTGGTGCTTGCGCCATTTTTTAGGAACAAACCGCCCAATCACGTCCTGCAAAATGCCAAACGGACAGATGAATGAGCAAAAAACACGCCCCAACAGCAGTGCCAGCACCGCCCAAACGACAATCGCAGCATAACTCCCTATGTGAGGAATCGCGTGCCGCATCCACTCCGGCGACTTACCCGCAAAATCCACGAATACCCACGTCATCGCTGCAAAAAAGAGCGATGCAACGATTACACGAACCTTTTTCAAGTACTTTAGATTTTTATACGTTTAACATTCAGTTTATCAACCTTTTGCGTACCCAAATTCAATTTTTCGCCGAGCGCGATGTGCCCCACTTTGGCAATTTCCATTTTTTCAACCTGATTGAACATGGCTATAGCCGCCGTGTCTGCCGCCACGATATCGGACGATACGATAAGCCCTTTCAACACCGAGGTGTCGCTTGGAGTCTTGCCTTGCGGACCGTTTCTGCGCATACAGCGATACGAATCCACGATATTCAGGGCAGGTTTTTTTGTGTATGTGCAGATGTCGGCGATGCTCTGCTGCAAGTCGTTGGAATGGAAAACGCCGCGGTCCCAAACGATGCCCATGTAATTTTTCATCGCGATAGACATGTTGGCACCACTGTGATGTTTCAGCACGGGCATATTGAACCACACATCGGCGTCGAGCAATGCCTGATGGATTTTTGCCGATTTGAGTTTCACGCCCTTGGGGATGGACACTTCCTTGTAGTAACTCTCGTCGTTGCCCGGCACGATGGTGCCTCCGGCGGCTTTCACCGCTTTTTCGATGCCCGAATGGTCGTAGCATTTTTGCCAGTTGTCGCACGTGTGGTCGAAGACCGTCACCTTTTTGGCACCTGCCGCGAGGCACTGTTTCACCAGTTCGCCCACCAGTTCGGGATTGGTGTTGGCGGCAAAATTGGGCGTTTTGTCCCAACCGATGTTGGGTTTAATCACTACCGATTGCCCTTTTTTGACGTATTTGTCGATGCCGCCCATCTCTTGGAGTGCGCGTTGAAGCATCACGGCGGGTTCGCCACCCATCACAGCCACCATGTCGGGGGTGGATTCCACAGACAGTTTGCCGGCTTGCGCTACGGCAGCCAGCTTGTCGAAAGTCAGCACAGCCGCGCCCAGCGCAGCCGTTGTTCTTAAAAATTCACGACGTTCCATATATATATGTATTTATAATTACGAAATAATGCCGCAAAGGTACGAAATAGTTATGAATTATTAGTTATGAATTATTAGTTTTTTTTCGGAAATTTTATTTTTCGCGCATATAGATATTGATGGGGGTGCCGGTGAGCGACCAGTGCTTGCGAATTTGGTTTTCGAGGAAGCGTTTGTATGGCTCTTTCACCC
>BNTR01000188.1 GCA_025996755.1 Bacteroidia bacterium | reverse complement strand
CCTCCAAACGTGAGGCAGGCTGCCAGCAGTTGCTTCAAAGTGGCTTGTCCGGAGGTGATGCAGGTGCATTTGGAGATGCGCGCACGCATCCCTTTGCGCGTCAGATTGTTGCGAAACTCTGCGCCTTTCACTTTATAGTCGAAATAATCGTCAAACAAATTCATACTCAAATGCGCCATCATCACGCCCAACAGGGCAATCAGCCCCAGCCAAAGCGAAAAATCGGCAGTCGGCGAAGCCATACACACCGCCAGCACCGCCGGCAACAGGCTCTGCGGCAGCGATGTAGAACGCGCATTTTTCAGCCAAAAACGAATTGTATTCATTTTTATTTTAAAATTTTTGCAAAAGTACAAAAATTATTTGTACTTTTGCACTTCCAAATTGAAACGATGATGAAGCAATATATATTCAGAGGGACGCTCGTGGCTGTTTGCCTGCTGTCGTTAGGCTCTTGTGGAGATGAGTACAACGACAATGCTTTGTGGGACGCTATGCAAGACCGCGACCGCATCAGTGCGCTGGAGGCGTGGTCGGTTGCCGTCAATGGCAATATCGCGGCGTTGGCGATTTTGACGACTGCCGTTGAGAATGACGATTTCGTCACGGGGGTAACGGCATTTGCAAGTCCGGAGCCGGGGTATTACATCATCACTCTCACTTCCGGTGCGTCTGCAACCATCCAAAACGGCAGAGCAGCTCCCAGTGGCTATGTCGATGCCAGCGAAGCGGTGCCCCACATTGGCGTAAAAAAAGACAATTCCGGCGGTTATTATTGGACGTTCAACGGCGATTTTTTGCAGGATGATGCCGGAAAAAACATCCCCGTTTCCGTGGAAACGGTTCCCAGACTGCGCCTCGACTACGAAAGTAATTTCTGGCAAATCAAACGTGGTACCATTTGGGTGCCATTGAACGTAAAAACCACCGTTCCGCATGGCAATCCCATCTTTGCCCGCGATGGCATCGACAATTCAAGTAGCGATTTGGTCGTGTTCACGCTTGCCGACAACAAAACAAAAATCAGCCTGACCAAATACAAACCTTTTGCCTTTGAACAGCCGCCCATGTTCAGTCCGGGTTTTAACCATACCATAACCTATAATGCATCGGGACACAGCATCGTTGCCATCAAAATGATTGACTTGCCGCTCGACTGGACATCGCAAGTAAACCTCTCCACACAGGAAATCATCGTTGCCGCACCCGCATTCGCCGCCATCACAGCCGACAATGTGAGCGGCGAAGCCATGGTGTTGGCTATCGACACCAAGGGAGCTGTTGTCATGCGTGCGCTATCGCTGTCTGTGCTGTCTTCGCTCGGCGAAGTGGTTTTGGTGGAAGGCGGCACATTCTTGATGGGTGCCACTGCCGAACAGCCATCCGACGAAGTGGTGGATAATGAAAAACCCGTCCACGAGGTCACATTGGACAATTATTACATTGCCAAACACGAAGTTACGCAAAAACTGTGGCACGATGTGATGGGTGAGTGGCCCACCGATGATGGACTCTCGTTTCATGCCCCGCAGGAGAACAGTAAAGGCGATAATTACCCTATCGGTGCGGTAACGTTGAACAATGCACAAAATTTTATTACGAAACTGAACGCAAAAACCGGAATGACCTATCGCCTGCCCACCGAAGCGGAGTGGGAATATGCCGCACGCGGTGGCAAAAAGAGCAAAAACTATGTTTACAGCGGTGGAAACGATATAAACAATGTGGCGTGGTATGACCTCAATAGCGGTGAGCGCGCGCAGCGCGACAGTGGGCACGCATTCCCTGTAGGCACCAAGCAACCCAACGAGTTAGGCATCTACGATATGAGCGGCAATGTGCATGAGTTGGTCAACGATTGGTATAGCAACTATACGAGTGCCGCGCAGACCAATCCCACCGGTCCCAGTTCGGTTCCCGATAGCGTTAGCTTCGTGGTTCGTGGCGGCAGCTGGTATGCAGGACCAACGTATTGTCGTGTATCGCGTCGGGGTAACAATCCTAACATGAGTACGCACTACACCAATGTGGGCTTCCGCTTGGTGCTAAATGTTAAGTAGGCTTGACCTAAAACTGCTCAAACCGCTTCTTGCCGCGCAAATAATATTGCAGCAACATACTTTTTTGATAGATGGTGGATGGGATTTTGCCCGCTGCCCGCGTCAGGTTTTGCTCGCGGAGGGCTTTATATTGACTTTTTTTGCGATGAAAATCGCGCCGTGCGGCGAAGATTGCCAATGCCTGCCGCGGTTTGCGCTGGGCAAAAAAAGCCGCCGCCGCCGCATAATCCAAGAAAAACCGCACGCACATCACTTTCCAATACTGCGCTTTCGGCATATTTTTGTACAGCATCAACAGATTATTGCGGCTGTTTAGAAAGATTTTTCGCGGCTCGTTGGGCTTCAGCGTGGCACCGCCCACGTGATAAATCACCGATTGCGGCAGGCAGAACACCTTTTTGCCGTGCGTGTGGAGCCGCCAGCAGAGGTCTATTTCTTCCTGATGGGCAAAAAATTGCTCGTCTAATCCGCCCGCTTCCTCAAAATCTTTGAGGCGCACAAACAGGCAGGCTCCGCTTGCCCAAAACACCTCCGCAGGGGTGTCGTATTGCCCGTTGTCGGTCTCCAAAGTGTCCAAAATGCGTCCGCGACAAAACGGATAGCCATATTTGTCGATGAAGCCGCCGCCGGCACCGGCATATTCAAACTGCGTCCTGTTGCGCTGCGCCAATATCTTCGGTTGGAGTGCCGCCACGTCCGGATGCGCGTCCAGATACGCCACAGCCGTGGTTAGCCAGCCTTCGCTCACCTCCACGTCCGAATTGAGCAACACCACATATTGATGCCTCAAGCCGCTCATCGCGCGATTGTAGCCGCCGGCAAAGCCGTGATTTTCCGCAAGCGGAAAAACCGTGATGTCGGGATAAGCCGCCTTCAAAAATGCCAGCGAATCGTCGCCGGAGGCATTGTCAGCCACAATAATTTCCGCCTCGGCGGCAGGCGTATGCCGCACCAGGGCGGGCAAAAACTCCTCCAACAGACTTTTGCCGTTCCAATTCAGTATGATTACTGCTGTTTTCTTCATCACTTTTTCGTGCAAAGGTAGCACTTTTTTATGATTATCCGCAATCGTGCCACTTGGCTCTCACTCCTTGTCCCGCAAGGACGGCACTGTGCCGCAGGCTGCGAAAGTCAAAGGTAGCTTAATCGGAATTAGATATTTTGCCACTAACAAATGCAAATTATTTGCAAAAATAAGAATAAAATTTTCAAAATATTTTGCTAAACCAAAATTTATTTCTACCTTTGCACCGTAAAATTTTAATAAAACAAAAACATTATGGCGAAAATCACGGTACGCGACACGGAAATAACCATTATTTCTGTAGAGGAAAGAGACTATATTTCTTTGACGGACATGGTTCGTAACATTGAAAACGGGTTAGCACTTATTGAAAAATGGTTGCGCAACAAAAACACCATCGAATTTATTGGCATTTGGGAAGAAATGTATAATCCGTATTTTAATTCCCCCGAATTCGAGGGAATTAAAAATTCTGCCGGTCTCAACCGTTTTATCCTTTCTGTCAAGCAGTGGATAGAAAAGACGAACTCTATTGGCATCATAGCAAAAGCAGGTCGCTATGGTGGAACTTATGCCCACAAAGATATTGCGTTTGAGTTTGCCTCGTGGGTGTCACCACAGTTCAAACTTTATCTGCTCAAAGAATTTCAACGCCT
>BNTR01000187.1 GCA_025996755.1 Bacteroidia bacterium | reverse complement strand
TTCAGGAATAACTCTTCTCCTTTCTTAAAAACTAAAAACCTTTTACCGGAAAAATCCGTAATTTTTAATTTTTAATTGTTCAATATTATAGAATCCATTAAATTACACAGTACAGAAAAGAACCGTCGTCTTTTTGGAACGAGCTCCAGAAAGGAGGTGTTCCAGCCGCACCTTCCGGTACGGCTACCTTGTTACGACTTAGCCCCAGTTACCAATTTTACCCTAGGACGCCCCTTGCGGTTACGCACTTCAGGTACCCTCGGCTTCCATGGCTTGACGGGCGGTGTGTACAAGGCCCGGGAACGTATTCACCGCGCCATGGCTGATGCGCGATTACTAGCGAATCCAGCTTCGTGGAGTCGGGTTGCAGACTCCAGTCCGAACTGGGAGAGGGTTTACGGATTAGCATCTTGTTGCCAAGTAGCAACCTTCTGTCCCCCCCCATTGTAACACGTGTGTAGCCCTGGTCGTAAGGGCCATGATGACTTGACGTCATCCCCACCTTCCTCGCACCTTACGGTGGCAGTCTCACTAGAGTCCTCAGCTTTACCTGATAGTAACTAATGATAAGGGTTGCGCTCGTTATGGCACTTAAGCCGACACCTCACGGCACGAGCTGACGACAACCATGCAGCACCTCGACAGCGACCATTGCTGGCTACCTGATTTCACAGATATTCCACTGCCGTTCGAGCCCGGGTAAGGTTCCTCGCGTATCATCGAATTAAACCACATGTTCCTCCGCTTGTGCGGGCCCCCGTCAATTCCTTTGAGTTTCACCGTTGCCGGCGTACTCCCCAGGTGGATTACTTAACGCTTTCGCTAAGCCGCTTGCTGTGTATCGCAAACAGCGAGTAATCATCGTTTACTGCGTGGACTACCAGGGTATCTAATCCTGTTTGATACCCACGCTTTCGTGCCTCAGTGTCAGATGTGGCCTGGTAAGCTGCCTGCGCTATCGGAGTTCTTTATAATATCTAAGCATTTCACCGCTACACTATAAATTCCGCCTACCTCGTTCACTCTCAAGTCGCCCAGTTTCAACGGCAGTTTCGGAGTTAAGCTCCGAGATTTCACCGCTGACTTAAGAAACCACCTACGCACCCTTTAAACCCAATAAATCCGGATAACGCTCGCATCCTCCGTATTACCGCGGCTGCTGGCACGGAGTTAGCCGATGCTTATTCATCAGGTACATACAAAACAGCACACGTGCCGCACTTTATTCCCTGATAAAAGAAGTTTACAATACATAATACCGTCTTCCTTCACGCGATTTGGCTGGTTCAGACTCTCGTCCATTGACCAATATTCCTCACTGCTGCCTCCCGTAGGAGTCTGGTCCGTGTCTCAGTACCAGTGTGGGGGATTAACCTCTCAGTTCCCCTAAGGATCGATGGCTTGGTGAGCCGTTACCTTCACCAACTACCTAATCCTGCGCATGCCCATCCATAACCAATAAATCTTTAACAAATATCTCCATGTGGAGCCCCTGTTTTATGCGGTATTAATCCGTCTTTCGACGGGCTATCCCCCAGTTATGGGTAGGTTGCATACGTGTTACTCACCCGTGCGCCGGTCGCCACCAGGATTGCTCCCGTGCTGCCCCTCGACTTGCATGTGTTAGGCCTATCGCTAGCGTTCATCCTGAGCCAGGATCAAACTCTTCTTTGTTATTCTTTTTTTTAATTCCTTTTGCTCTTTATTTTCCTAAATTGACAGGTTCTTTTCTTTTTTACCCAGCACCTGTCTTCATGGGATTGCGGGTCAAGCCCGCAATGACAATCAAACAAGTGTTGTTCTTGTACTACGTAATTAAATGGAAATCTTTCAAAGATCGTTTTCTTCGGCTCTTGCAATCAGCCTCTGAATGTGTTGTGCCGCCGTTTCTTCTACTTCAAGTGGTCGCTACCACCCTGTGAATTTTTCGTAAGCGGGTGCAAAGGTACACCTTTTTTTAATACCTTCCAAATGTTTTTCAAACTTTTTTTGCCCCTTTTTCCTAAGTCGCTGATTATTAACGAAATATTTTTTTAGAAAATCATAATTTCAAATAGAACCGCAAGTCATACTTCGGCAGCAATGTTGGATGAAACACCTTTATCAAATCTTGCAACAGGCGGTCGGGATGCAATATAACTTCCTGATAATAAGTGGATTGTGCCGTGTTGCAGGCGTAGATTTTGTGGTTTTTGTAGGCATCAAACAGGGCGTAAGTGGGTAGTTCTTCGGCTAATTGCTTGTAGGTCAGCGTTTGGGGCGCATAGTATCTGAACAGCCAAAAATCGGCTTTTTCCGCTTGGTCTAATACCGTTTCAAACGAGAGGGTGACGTTCGTGGTGCTCGGATTGTCTTTCCAAATATAGTTGGCACCGGCATCCTGCAACAGGTGCGCCATATAACTTTTGCCGCCCGGGACGTACCAAAAATCGCCGTATTTTTTTTCTGTGAACACCGTTGGGCGCACTTTCACGTCCGCCGTCAATTGCTTCAATGCCTCGTAAGCCTCCACCGTTGCAAAAAAGAGCGAATCAGCCAACTCTTTTTTGCCAAACAGCCGCCCAAAGAGCCGAATCCACTCCGTTTGCCCCAACGGATGATTTTCGAGGTAGTCCAAACAGGGGAAAGTTGGCGCATCGTGGGGGAGGTTTTCAAGCCCGCCCCGCCCGATGGGGGTGTTCATAATGAGTTGCGGTGCAAGCAGCATCAATTTTTCGATGTTCGGCTGTATTTCCTGCCCCACATCCTGAATTTCTCCGCCGGCAAGCCCTGCCCGGATGGCAGCACTGAAAATGTAGGTCGCATCGCCCACCCCCACCAGCCTGTCGGTTACCTCCAACTCGTCCATCATCCCGCAAACGACCGACGAAAATGCCACCGTGCGCGTCAGAGGCGTGCGCAGCAGCGTCCCTTCGGGCAAATGAGCAGGCAACGGCTGATTTTCAGGCACCAAAATGTAGGTCTGCAAAACCTCGCCGTTTTCCCACGGGTTTTTGATTTGAATCAGGTCATAATCAGTGCAAGAAGCCATTGTGAATCCGTTTGCATAGAGCAAACTATCCTGCTCGGCGGTTGAACTTGACGGCGCAGCCTGTTTGCCCCGACAGGAAATCAGCAGGGCAAACGCACATAAAAGAAGAATATTTCGTTTCATGGTGCAAAAATACAAAAAAAATACCTACCTTTGTCGCCGAAAATTGAACTTAAGCAATGGGTTGCGTTCAATTTTTACGTTCTTTGATTAAAAAAAGCGTTTAAATATTACTTTGGTTTAGAAAATCCCCAATTTTCGACTTGTACAAAGTGATAGGCAACAAATGCTTGCGTTCTGTTTGTGTTTTATACATAAACAAGAGCGCAGGGTCTGTTGTTTATCTGTACAAGTGGGCATGGGGATGCCTCTAAACCGGATAAACATTAACAGTCCCTGCGCTTTATTTATTTTTAAAAATTACAAATGCCAAACGGAGGGGACAGGGCGGCGAAAAAAAATTACAAATTATGGAAAAGAGAGTAGAAATGAACGATTTGGAGAAGTATTTTAGGTCAAATGACAAAAGGCTTATTCACAAATGGATACACTACTTTGACGTGTATGACAGACATTTTAGTCGCTACCGAAATCAAGAAGTTGTCATTCTTGAAATAGGCGTTTCGCAGGGAGGAAGCCTGCAAATGTGGAAAAATTATTTTGGCGACAAAGCCAAAATATACGGCATCGACATCGACCCAAGGTGTAAATCTTT
>BNTR01000186.1 GCA_025996755.1 Bacteroidia bacterium | reverse complement strand
GCTATGTATCTCTCGCAAGAGCTTGGTTATGAGGTTTATACTGCGTTGGCAAATACCGGCGGGTTTGATGCCGAGGAGTTGAAGCGCGTGGAGGCGCGTGCCTATAAATTGGGGGCTACCAAGCACGTGAGCCTTGATATTACGCAGGAATATTACGAAAAAAGTATCAAATATATGATTTTCGGGAATGTGCTGCGCAATGGCACGTATCCTATTTCTGTGAGTTCGGAGCGCATTTTTCAGGCTTTGGCGATTATCAATTATGCGAAAGAAGTGGGCGCGGATTTTGTGGCTCACGGCAGCACGGGTGCGGGAAACGACCAGGTGCGTTTCGACCTCACGTTCGATGTGTTGGCTCCCGAAATCGGCATTATCACGCCCACGCGCGACATGACTTTGACGCGCGAATACGAAATCAACTACCTGAAAGAGCACGGCTACGAGGCGGATTTCACGAAAATGGAATATTCCATCAACAAGGGGCTGTGGGGCACGAGCATCGGCGGCAAAGAAACGCTGAAATCGGAGAAAACCCTGCCCGAAGCCGCCTATCCATCGCAATTGGAAGCCAAAGGCGAAGAATCATTGAAACTATCTTTTGTAGATGGCGAAATTTCCGCCGTCAATGGTAAAAAATATACCAACAAAGTAACTGCTATTCAAGACATTGAGCGCATCGCCTCGCGCTACGCCATCGGTCGCGACATGCACATCGGCGACACGATTATCGGCATCAAGGGTCGCGTAGGCTTCGAGGCGGCGGCTCCGCTGGTGATTATCAACGCCCACAAAATGCTCGAAAAACACACGCTCAGCAAGTGGCAGCAGTACTGGAAAGACCAATTGGGCACATGGTACGGCATGTTTTTGCACGAAGCGCAATACCTCGAGCCGGTGATGCGCGACATCGAAGCGTTCTTGCAAAATTCGCAGCGCAATGTGACGGGCACGGTGGAAGTGCAACTACGTCCTTATGGCTACACGCTGGTGGGTGTGGATAGCCCGTTCGATTTGATGAAAACCGATTTTGGCGAATACGGCGAAATCAACAAGGCATGGACACCGGACGATGCCAAAGGCTTTACGAAAATCACGGCGATTCCGACGAAGATTTTTTACGCAGTGCAAAAAAAGAATGGCAAATAAAATTAAAATAGGTATAATTGGCGGCGCAGGCTACACAGCAGGCGAATTGTTGCGGTTGCTCATCAACCATCCCAATGTGGAGATTGGTTTTGTGCACAGCAGCAGCAATGCGGGGAACCGCATCACGGACATTCACGAGGGGCTGATTGGTGAAACGGATTTGACTTTTGTTGATTCTTTCGACTTGAATACGGTGGATGCTCTGTTTCTCTGTTCTGCGCACGGCGACAGTCGCACGTTCCTTGAGGGCAATGCCGCCATTCCTGCACGAATGAAAATCATTGATTTAGCAATGGATTTTCGCCACAAGGCGACGGCTGACGGCTTTGTTTACGGCTTGCCGGAATTGAACAAAGCGGCGATACAACACGCCAATAAAATCGCCAATCCGGGCTGCTTCGCAACTGCTATTCAGTTGGCACTCTTGCCTTTAGCATCCAAAAAACTGCTGAAAAATGAAATTCATGTCAATGCCATCACCGGCGCAACCGGTGCGGGCGTGAAGCCTACTGCAACAGGTCATTTTGCTTGGCGCGACAATAATATCAGCATCTACAAGGTGTTTGAGCACCAGCATTTGAAGGAAATTTGCGAATCGGTGGAAGTGCCGGAGGCGCAAATCAACTTCATCCCCGTGCGCGGCAATTTTCCGCGCGGCATTTTTGCAACCGCTTATACGAAATACGACGGCACGTTAGACGAGGCAACTGCTTTGTACACAGACTATTACAAAGAGGCAGCATTCACGTTTGTGACGGACAAAAATTTGGATTTGAAGCAGGTGGTGAACACCAATAAGTGCCTACTGCACTTGGAGTTACATCGCGACAAGCTGCTCATCACGTCCGTCATCGACAACCTCCTGAAAGGGGCTTCCGGACAGGCGGTGCAGAATTTCAATCTGATGTTTGGGTTGGATGAAAAAGCGGGGTTAAACTTGAAATCAAGTGCATTTTAATAATAAAATTTACAAATATGAAACTATTCGATGTATATCCATTATTCGACATAAACATTGTCAAAGGCGAAGGATGCTATGTTTTCGACGACAAAGGGAATAAATATCTTGACCTTTACGGCGGTCACGCCGTTATTTCGGTCGGTCATTCGCACCCGTATTATGTGTCCAAAGTGACGAACCAACTGAATCAACTTGGGTTTTATTCCAATTCGGTTGTGAACACTTTGCAGCGGGAAGTTGCTCAGAAATTGGGCGAACAGTGCGGATACCCCGATTACTCCTTATTTTTAATCAATTCCGGTGCCGAAGCCAACGAAAACGCCATCAAATTGGCATCGTTCCACAATGGACGAAAAAAAGTATTGGCTTTCAAAAAGGCGTTTCACGGGCGTACATCGGCATCGGTGTCGGTGACGGACATTCCCGCTTATTCGGCGCCGGTGAACGAAACCGACCATGTTACGTTTGCGCCGTTCAATGATATTGAATTTGTCAAAAAAGAGTTGGCATCGAAAGCCTTTTGCGCCGTCATTATCGAAGGAATACAAGGCGTTGCCGGCATACATATTCCCAACGACAACTTTTTGAAACAACTTCGGGAAGTATGCACCGAAACGGGCACCATCTTGATTTTGGACGAAATACAATCGGGATACGGACGTTCGGGTAAATTTTTCGCCCACCAATATGCTGATATTCAAGCCGATATTATCACCGTGGCAAAAGGCATTGGCAACGGGTTTCCGATGGCAGGCGTATTAATCAATCCAATGTTCAAGGCGGTGTATGGACAATTGGGGACTACTTTCGGCGGAAATCATCTGGCTTGTGCGGCAGCAAGTGCCGTGTTGGACATTCTGAAAGAAGAAAAACTGGTAGAAAATGCCCGCAACATTGGCGAATATCTGATTACCGAACTCAAAAAAATACCACAAATAAAAGAAGTCCGCGGACGAGGTCTGATTATCGGAATGGAATTTGAAACGCCGGTCAAAGAACTGCGCACAAAACTTCTTTTTGAAGAAAAAGTATTCACCGGAGCCACTGGAACAAACGTAATCCGCTTATTACCACCGCTTTGCTTAACCAAAGAACTCGCCGATGAGTTTTTGGTGCGCTTCAAAAAAGTGCTGTCGAAATAAACATATATCAACAAAAAAATCGTATCTTTGCAGCGAAAATGTTTCTTTATAGAAAATATGGCAACAACAATAAAAATTAGAAATATAGGACCCGTAAAAGAGGCGAATTTAGACCTTGCCAAAATCAATGTATTTATGGGACCACAAAGCAGTGGAAAAAGTACTATTGCTAAAATAATCAGTTACTGCACTTGGGTTGAAAAAGATGTGGCAACCGCTCAATCTTTGAGCGAATACCAAAAAGATAATGATTATTTCAAAGAACATTTGGAAAAGTATCATAAACTGAAAGGATATTTTAAAAAGCCGGATAGATATATTTTATATAAAAGTGATGTCGTTGAAATCGAATATGCTGCCAACAATTTCTCAATCAAATGGAAAAACCAATATGCTTATAAAAGAAGTAAAATATCTTATATTCCGTCTGAAAGAAATATGATAATTTTACCTGAAGTAAGAAAAGTGGAATTTGGGCATAGCAACATTCGCAGTTTTT
>BNTR01000185.1 GCA_025996755.1 Bacteroidia bacterium | reverse complement strand
AAGTAGTTACCGAAACGCTTGATGCAATCATTGACCCTGAGGTGAGCACGCTGCAAGACCCGACCGCTGCCAACACCTTTGAAGGCGCACGGTTTGTGAAATTTGAGATTGAGTCGGGCATCGAACACCATGCCAACAGCGATTTTCCGATTTATCGCTACGCCGACATCCTGCTGATGAAAGCCGAAGCCCTGATGCGGCAAAACGGTGGCGTAGCCACCGCCGAAGCCATCGCGCTGGTCAATCAACTGCGCCCCCGCACGGGATTGGCAGACTACACCACGGCAACGCTCACGTTGGACGAACTGCTGAACGAGCGCGGACGCGAATTGGCATGGGAAGGACACCGGAGGCAGGATTTAATCCGCTTCGGCAAATTCACCGGTGCGTGGGAGTTTAAGGAAGTAACAAGTCCCAACCGCTCCATTTTCCCCATCCCGCAGTGGGTATTGGATGCCAATCCGGGCGTTTACACGCAAAATGATTGGCAATAAAAAAAGAATTTTTCAATTTAATATAAAAAATTTAAAATTAAAAAAAAGATGAAAAAGTTAAATTATTTACCCCTTGGGGTACTGGCACTGTCAATGAGTTTCATGACAGGCTGCGGAGAAGATGACCCAAAAGTCAATGTGGATGACCTCGTAGAAGACGGCTTCTATGTAGTGGGTGAGGCGACAGCCGCCGCCAGCCTCACGGCTGAGGGCGCAAGTAAAACAATTATGGCAGTGGGCTTTAACGAAGTGCTGCAACAAGGACCCGGCTTGTCTGACGACGACAAAATTTCGTCGAAGTGCCAACGCGACGGGATGTATGAAAAGTACATTGCACTCGAAGGCGGCAAACCGTTCTATTTGGTGTTGAAAGCAGGCAAAACCGAAACAAAGTACGGTGCTTCGGATTTAGCGTTGTCCGGAACATTAGGAGCGGATGCAGAGGAGCCTGATATTCAAGTGTACAAAGGCACAATGACCGAAAATGCTACCTTGCAAGTAGCCGAAAACGGCTTGTATCACATCGTGCTCGACTTGAATTTGAAGGGCGATTTGGCAAACAAACTCATTTTGATTGCTCCTGCCGAACTCGGTGTGCGCGGAGGGATGAATGGTTGGGGTTTTACGCCATTTACCACAAGTAGTTTCGACAAAAAGACCATCACCTACACCCTTGAAAATCAAGAATTGGCAGCAAGCGGTCAGTTTAAGTATGCTTACGGCGGTGGTTGGAAAATCCAATTGGATGCCGAGGGCTTGGTCAAAGCCAACACCAATCTGGGCAAAGATATGAAACCGGGTGCCTCAGACATCAGTGTGGAAAAAGGCGGTAAATACAAAATCACCTTGACCTACACGTTGGCACAGGGCGATATTTCTAAAAGTTTTGCTGCCAAAGTAGAACTGACGGAAGAATCGACACTGCCAACCGAAATGTATATGATAGGTGATGATTTTGGCAATTGGGGATGGGAAGATGCCGGTGTTGTTGCATTAACGCCTGTTCACTCACACCCGCACGCATTCTGGACAATGGCTTATCTTGTTGCCGATAAAGGATTTAAGTTTTGCCCTGTAAAGGCGTGGAATGGCGACTTTGGTGGCAGTGATGCCTTTGATGCAGACGGCATTATTGCCAAAGGAGGTGATAACATAAAAGTTGCCACAGATGGTATTTATATGATTTATGTGGATTTGAAAGCAAATAAGGTAGAGGTATCGCCGCTCACGGCATTTGGTATAGATGGGGCTTTTGGTGGGTGGAATGAAGGTCAATATCCTTTTACGGTGGATATTGCAACAAAAACAATCACTTCGCCGGTAGCCGTTGCTGCTGCTGATTTGCGTATGTATGCCTCATGCACATTAAGCGCAGCAGATGCGGTTAAAGTAGATGCGTGGCACATGGAATTTATTATCCTTGATGGAAAGGTAGTATTTCGCGGCAATGGTGGCGACCAAACAAGAGTTCCCATTGCAGTAGGGCAAAAAGCCGTTATCAATGTGGAAACATTGACGGGTACTATTCAATAACCTCGTAGGGGCGACCCCTTGGCGGTCGCCCCTATGTTTTTTTACACTAATATGAATAAGACATTTATATATTCCCTGCTATTATTCCCGCTTTTCGCATTGGCTTGCGAGAGCGACCCGACAGAAAATCCCAACGGCGGCAACTCTCCCCTGGAAACGATGCAACTCCGCGACGGCATCACTCGCATCAGCGACGACTCGCTGGCGTTTGTGCTCTTTGCTCCGGGCAAAAATTCGGTGTATCTGGTCGGCGATTTCAACAGTTGGCAGGTGTCGGCTCCCTACAAATTGCACAAAGATGGCGACCGCTTTTGGCTCAAAATCGGCGACCTGGATGTGAGCAAAGAATACGTCTTACAATATGTTGTAGATGAGAATATTCGCATCGCCGACCCCTATTCCGGCAAAATCATCGAGCGCAACAACAATAATGCCGAGCCGGCTATGGTTGTGTCCACAAAACAAAACAATTACGATTGGAAAATAACAAATTATACCGTGAGCGACCCCGCGAAATTGGTCATTTACGAGATACTCATCCGCGATTTTACCGAGAAACGCACGATAAAAGGCGTGCAGGAAAAACTGCCCTATCTGAAAGCATTGGGCATCAATGCCATTGAACTGATGCCGTTCAACGAATTTGAGGGCAGCGACGGCTGGGGCTACAACCCAAGTTTCTATTTTGCGCCCGAAAGTGCCTACGGCACCGCCAACGACTACAAGGAATTTATTGACGCTTGCCACGAAAACGGCATGGCAGTCATCATGGACATGGTGCTCAACCACAGTTACGGGCAAAGTCCCTTAGTGAAACTGTATCAAAAAGACGGCACGATTACAGCCGATAACCCCTGGTACAATGTGAAATCGCCGAACACAGCCTACTCGTGGGGCTACGATTTCAACCACGAAAGCCCCTATACACAGGCGTTTGTAGATAGCGTAAATGCCTATTGGCTCGGCGAATACAAAATTGACGGCTACCGCTTCGACTTCACCAAAGGGTTTACAAACAAATCGGGCGACGGTCAGGCATTCGACCAGTCGCGCATCAACATTCTGAAACGCATGACGAGCGAAATTTGGAAGCACAAACACGATGCCATCGTCATTTTTGAACACCTCGCCGACAACAGCGAAGAAAAAGTATTAGCCGACCACGGCATCCTGCTCTGGGGCAACCTCAATTACAACATGAACGAAGCCACCATGGGCTGGGGCGCAGAGCCTAACAACGGCTCGCTGAAAGGCGACATCTCGTGGGCATCCTACAAACAGCGCGGCAGGGCAAACGCTATTTATTCAAAATCAATGCGGTATTCCCCCGGCTGCAGCGTGACATCGCCTTTCGTCTGCGGCACCACATCAAAATTTGCCATCACCGTTACCGTTTCGCCCGCGCCTCGCAGTGTTATGGTCTTGAAATTGCCTGTCAAGTCTATGTCGTAATCCGACGTGGCAAAGGTGGGATTGTTTTTGTGATAATCAATCATCATTGTAAAAACATCGTGCAGGGCTTTCCTTTCGGGTGTTTCGTAATAATCCCAGCGGATGGGTTTTCTGCCTAAGCGGTCGTTGTTCAGTTCAAAGTCGTAGCCGAGTTCGCCGAATTGCCAAATCATTTTTGGTCCCGGAATTGCGAGGAGGAGCACGGCGGCGGCGGCGGTGCGGTCTAAGGCGGTGGGGAGGGATTTCACATTGTAAGTGCCTTCTGCCTTGCCGTAGGCGGTGTTTTTGAACATAATTCGCTCTTCGTCGTGGCTTTCCATATAGGCTACCAGGTGGGGTTTTGCCC
>BNTR01000184.1 GCA_025996755.1 Bacteroidia bacterium | reverse complement strand
TGATATACAACGTAAACAACAGATTATTGTTGTTTAAACCAATGGTTTTTTATTTTTTTCAAATATTTTCCCCTCATTGTCCAATTGATTTTCAGTCAATTATAGCTTAACTTAATGACATTGGGCTGAAGCCTACGGTTAATAAAGTGCCGTCCCTGCGGGACAAAGAGCAAGCCAAGCGGTATGATTGCGGATAATCATTTTTTTGTGCACGCTGCGCGTAGCCAACTATCGCAGTTGCGCCCCTAACTTCGCCTCCAAACTACGTTGAATTTTCACCATGAGAGCATCTATATCCTTGTCGTTCAGGGTTTTTTCTTCATCTTGGAGGATGAAACTTACGGCGTAGGATTTTTTGCCTTCGGGGAGGTTTTTGCCTTCGTACACGTCGAAGAGCGTTACCTCTTTGAGCAGTTTTTTGTCCGTTTGGAGGGCGATTTTTTCGATTTCGCCGAAAGCCACCGCCTTGTCGAGCAGCAACGCCAAGTCGCGGCGCACGGACGGGAATTTGGGCAGTTCGGCAGACTTCACGGCACTGTTTTTGGCAGCCTTCAAAATCGCGTTCCAATCCAATTCCGCAAAAAAGACCTCCGCCGCGATGTCAAACGCCTTCGTAACCGTCTTTTTCAGCACGCCCAACTTGCCCAGCGGCTTGCCCCCAAGATTTTCAATGAGCAACCCCGAAGCAAAAACGGCATCGCTAAACGGCTTGTAAAAAACCTTTTGCGCGGAAAGCCCCAACCGCAGCAACACGTTTTCAACGTAGGCTTTCAACTCGTAAACCGATGTATCTTCCGCCGGACGCAACCAATTAGCATTCAAAGAACGCCCCGTGAGCCACAATCCCAATGTGAATGTTTCCGCTGCTAAACCTGTTAGGTCTTCGAGACCTAACAGGTTTTTGGGGAGGCAATACACATTGCCAAACTCATAAAACTTCAAATCCGGATTTTTATGGTTGCGATTGCGAAGAATCGACTCCAAACCGCCGTAGAGCAGTGTTTGGCGCATCACATTCAGGTCGGCACTCAGCGGGTTTTTCAGCCGCACGCAGTTTTCGCTCGGAAATGCCGTGTTGCCGTCGTAATAAGCAGCGGCAGTCAGCGAATTGTTCAAGATTTCGTGGAAGCCGGTGCCTGTCAATTGCTCCGAAATCAGGTTTTGCAACTCGCGGCTGCGGTCGGTCGCCGTTTTGCGCGACAAAGTCGATTTCATTTCCTCGCCGATTTCCACGTTATTGTAGCCGTAGATGCGGAGAATATCCTCAATCACGTCCACGTCGCGGGTTACATCCACGCGGTAGGTGGGGATTTCCAATGTCCACACGTCGCCCGCCTTGTTTGTAATGCCTGTTTCGAGGCTTTTGAGGATGCTTTCAATCGTGTCGGCAGGTATTTCTTTGCCTACCAGCGAATTAACTTTATTCAGGCTCAGTTCCACCACCGCCTTGCCGACGGGCTGCGGATAAATGTCGATAATATCGCCCGTGATGCTGCCGCCGGCTACTTCTTTGACCAAAAGGGCGGCGCGTTTCAGCACATACAGCGTATTGTTGGGGTCGGCACCGCGCTCGTAGCGAAACGAGGCATCGGTGTTCAGCCCGTGCCGCCGCGCCGTTTTGCGGATGCGCGTGGGGTTGAAACAGGCGGATTCGAGGAACACATCGGTCGTCGCCTCGGTAACGCCCGAATCCAATCCGCCGAACACGCCGGCGATACACATCCCCGCGGTGTCGTTGCAAATCATCAAATCTTTGTCGGAAAGGGTGCGCGCCACGCCGTCCAGCGTAACAAACGACGTGCCTTCGGGCAGCGTTTTCACAATCACTGTGCCGCCTTTAATCTGCTTCACATCGAAAGCGTGCAGCGGCTGCCCCGTTTCGTGCAACACAAAATTGGTAACATCCACAATATTATTGATGGAGCGCACACCAATACTCTCCAAGCGGTTTTTCAGCCACGCAGGACTTTCGCCCACCTTCACACCCCGAATCGTAATCCCCGAATAGCGCGTACATCCCTCATTATCAACCACTTCCACCTTCACGGCGGGCGATTTGTCATCAATTTTGAAGGCTTCCACCGAAGGGAGGTGAAGGGTGGAGGGTAGAGGGTGGAGGGTGGATGAAATACCTTGTACCTTTAACCCTTCACCCTCCACCTTTAACCTTTCACCTTGTACCTGTAAAAAAGCCGCCAAATCCCGCGCCACACCATAGTGAGAGGCGGCATCCACGCGGTTGGGCGTGATGTCCACCTCCAAAATGGAGTCGCTTTCCACCTTATAGTAATTGGCGGCGGGCGTGCCCGCTTTGGCATCTTCGGGGAGCACGATAATGCCCTCGTGCGATGTTCCAATGCCGATTTCGTCTTCGGCGCAAATCATGCCGTTGGATTCTTCGCCGCGAATTTTCGACTTTTTGATGGTGAACGACTCGTTGCCGGCATAGAGCGTGGTGCCGATGGTGGCGACCACCACTTTTTGTCCTGCCGCCACGTTGGGCGCGCCGCAGACAATTTGTTGCGGTGCGCCCGTGCCCAAATCCACCGTGGTAACGTGCAGATGGTCGGAGTTGGGATGGTCGATGCAGGTCAATACATGCCCGATAACCAAGCCTTTAAGCCCACCTTTGATGGTTTCCACTTCCTCAATGCCGCCCGTTTCCAAGCCAACCGACGTGAGGGCATCCGCCAACTGCGCGGGTGTCAAATCGAAATTCAAATAATCCTTTAACCAATTGTATGAAATATTCATATCCTGTATATGTTTATAGAGGCACAAAAGTAGAAAATATTTTTCAATCTCGCAATTTTTTTTAACTTTTATATTTATCAGGTGACAGCAGAGGAGTGGAATAACTTGCAGTCGAATTTTTCGACTGCAAGTTGAATTGCAGCGGCGAGATTCTTGCCGACTTAATCGGCAATGAATTGGAAACAACCGGCACCGAAACATCCTTTGAATTTAATTTGGCTCTGCTGGCATTCAAGCATACTGTGAAGCGGGAGAGGGAAAAGGAGTGACTTTACGGAAAAAGAACCGGAAGTATTGTATGAGAGTGAAACAATAACCCCTCAGCAGCGGTCACTTCTGGCAAAGCCTAATTCTCTGCAATACACCGCTAATGAGGGTTTATCCAGGGACGAAGGTACAACAAATAATTCAAATAACCAAACCAACCCCGAAACGGCTTAATACGCCAATATATCCCCAAAGGAACGGATTTTGATAACTACTCATACGATTATATTAAACTGATACAGAAGAAGATAAATAGCCGTCCAAGAGAAAAACTCGGCTTCAAATCTCCAACTGAAGTTTTTTATCTATCTTTGTAGAACTTTTTGTCGCTCTTAGAAGTTGAATCCACCCCCAAATTTTTAACACAAAATATTTGGATTTTCAAAAAATGTTTATTACCTTTGTACTCGCGTCCAAAATGAGTTGGCGCGAAACAAACAATTAATATTCAATAAACACATTAAAAAAATGAAAAGAAAGTTCAGTAATTTCCACACAGCGATGCTCTTCGCCGCCACCATGCTATTCGCAGGGGGGGGGGTACAGGCTTTGCTCGCTGAGTCGCCGCAAGAGGCTAAGATTGCCTTATCCGGCGTTGTTTCTGACCAGGATGGACCTGTCATTGGCGCGAGCGTCATTGAAAAGGGAAATCCGGGCAATGGAGTTGCAACTGACGTGGACGGGAAATTTTCCCTCCAAGTGCCGTCCAACGCCACGTTGCAAATTAGTTATTTGGGTTATGCCACTCAGGAAGTGGCAGTAAACGGTCAAACGACCATCCACGTTACCCTGAAAGAAAGCGCGAGCACCCTCGACGAAGTGGTGGTGACGGCTTTAGGTATCAAAAAGGAGAAGAAATCGCTGG
>BNTR01000183.1 GCA_025996755.1 Bacteroidia bacterium | reverse complement strand
GACTTGAGTGTATACGTGTGCTCTTCTTATCTGTGTGTGTGTGTGTGTGTGTGTGTGTGTGTGTGTGTGTGTGTGTGTGTGTGTGTGTGTGTGTGTGTGTGTGTTTAACAAAATAAACCAAACCACCAAACATTTGGCAGTTAAACTTTGTTAAATTTTCACTGTTTTTCGTGCACACATTCATAATATTTGCCTTTTTCGGCGACAAAGGTAATTATTTTTTTTTACATAACAATGCGAATGATCGCCCGAATGGGCGGGATTTTCATAACCGCAGGTCAGCGACCTGCGGACGAAACAGATAACACAACACTACCGCCTGAAAGGCGGGATTTTAATTCAGTCCTGCCTTTCAGGCAGTAGTAGTTCTGTAGCTCACCTTTCCCGCAGGTCAGCGACCTGCGGTTATGAAAATTTTGGCTTTCAGCCAAGTTAGGTGTCATATCCACTCCTGGTTTTTTATTGACCAAATATTTTGTCAATTTAAAAATTTGTTGTACCTTTGCAACGTTTTTATGACGGCTAATGACTATTGCGGGGTTTCGCGGGTTTTTAGCCGTTGTGCGTTTTTTAGCTGTTGTGCGTTTTTATTCGATTGCCGTAATGCAGTATTGTACTTTCTGTTTGCTGCCCTTTAAAACACCGACTGTTAGTTTGATGCTTCCAATATCCGCTATTGAATGTTCCATAACAATAATTTCCGAAAATCGTGCTTGGTTTTTATTTTCCGTTTTGGGTTTGACACTCTTAATTTGCTTTGCCTTCTCCAATATCTCAGTCAAAAAAGTAACGGCAAAGGTTGAATTATATGTATGCGAAGCATGCCCCGCAGTTTCCTGAATTGACAGAAAACGCACATTGATAAAATCTTTCAACGACTCATTGTAAATTTGTTTCGTCATATTTTCAGCAATCCAATTGGAATAAAAATCAATGATAAACTGTTTCCGAACCTTTTTGGCTTCGGTACTATCGTCTTGGGGTAAGTTCAATTTGTCATCTATCATAAAAAATCATCTTTAAAACGCAAAGGTACTGCAAATAATTGATATGTGCAAATGCCTTTGGATTGATTTTTTTTATGATTATCGGATATTTTGCCTATCGCCCGAATGGGCGGAATTTTCATAACCGCAGGTCATCGACCTGCGGACGAAACAGATAACCCAACACTACCGCCTGAAAGGCGGGATTTTAATTCAGTCCTGCCTTTCAGGCAGTAGTAGTTCTGTAGCTCACCTTTCCCGCAGGTCAGCGACCTGCGGAATTCTATGTTAATATCCAAACAAAACTCAATAAAAAATCACTAATTTAACATTATTTAAGCAATTGCTTTTTTCAGAGGATTAAGATAATCTTCCTGATAAAAGACTTTGCTTCTTACCACTGCAAAAATGCAATGAATAAGTTTGTTGCGCACATTATTGATGATTACGCCCTCGTGCTTGCCTTCTGCCCGTTTTCGCTCATAATACTGTCGCATATTCTTATCGTGCCGCATCGCACACAGAGCCGCCTGTGTGAGCAACTTCTTGATTTTCTTGTTGGCAAGATGGCTCACATGGGGGTGCGTGTTCAGGGCTGTGCCCGACTGCCTGCCAAAAGGTGCCATGCCGGCATAACAGGCAAACTGACGGCTCGTTTCAAAGCGCGTAAAGTTCTCTGTGAGCACGATGAATGCAACCGCGTTGATGAGGGCTATTCCTTTGATAGAAGTGACCAACTGATACGTTTCATTCAGCGATTCATTCGCCGCAATGAGCTTTTTCATCAACGCCTCCGTCGCCTTGATTTTTTTGTTAAGCCGCTCAATCTCCTGTCGCGAATCTTCATAAATGTGCCGAACATTCACATCTCTTTGGTAAACACCCCGCAATTCATTGGCTGAAACAACGAACGTATGCTTGGCACTGACCAAACGCTCCCTGTAGGAAAGCAACTCATCCAATGCCTTTAAGTCCTTGTCTGGCAAGTGATAAGCCCGCTGTTTGTCCTGATACCGACAGGCATATAGCGCAATGTCCCGACTGTCTATCCGGTCGCTCTTCTCGCGCTTGATGCCCGTACAACTCTTGATTTGCATCGGATTTTCCAACCACATAAACAGTCCTTGCTTTACCAAAAAATTGCTCACAAGCACGTCGCACAAACCCGTGTGTTCGCCACAAAACAACCACTCCTCTTGCGGAAGCACGGTTTGCGTCTTCATCCACTTTAACATTTCTTCACACCCCTCGCGCGTGTTGCCGAACTGCCTGTAACTCACTCCTTCCAAATCCAACGAATGCATCACAGATACATCAAACGTCTTTTTTGAAAAATCAATCCCAATAAATAATTTTTTTTTCATACCTTTACACTTTAATATTATTAAAACTTGAACCTTGGATTTAACCGAGAAGCGGGGCGTACTAATACCTTAAATAGGATTCAAAGCCTAACATTCTATTAAGTATTCCTCAGCTTGACTGACACGGGGTCTAATTCCGCAGATAGGCTTTAATGCCTTGTTATGAACGTAGTTTACCACGTGTCAGTCGGTTAAATCTTTTCTTTCTCACAACAAAAGTAAAGATTTTTACCCGGATTTTAAATTCTCCGCAAACTTAAGGTTATGAAAATTTTGGCTTTCAGCCAAGTTAGGTATCATATCCGATTTTTTTTTACATAATCAATGCGAATGCGAAAAATTATGGAAAATTATTACTACCTTTGCCGTTCAAAAGGATGTATGAAAAAGATGAAAAAAATAGTTGTTTGTTTGCTGGCGATTTTGGGTTGTCAGGGGGCTGGGGCGCAGCAGAATGTCATTGATGAGGTGATTTGGGTGATTGGCGATGAGGCGATTTTTAAGTCGGATGTGGAGGCGATGCGGTTGCAGATGCTGTTTGAAAATCAGCACGTGCAGGGCGACCCCTATTGCTTTATCCCTGAGCAGATTGCGGTGCAAAAACTGTATCTGCATCAGGCGCAGTTAGACAGTATCAACGTGCCCGAATCGGAGGTTATTCGGATGGTTGACAGCCGCATCAACAGCGCAATCAGCCGCTCAGGCTCGCGGGAACGCCTCGAACAGGAGATGGGCAAGCCGCTAAGTGCCATTCGCGAGGAGTTGCGCATCACCACGCGCGAGGGCTATCAGGTGCAGATGATGCAGAAAGAGTTGGTGAAAAGCGTGAAAATAACGCCGTCGGACGTGCGTGCCTATTACGAGAGTATCTCGAAAGACAGTCTGCCATTTATCCCCACCACGGTGGAGGTGGAGATTATCACTAACGAGCCGGTGATTTCGCTCGAAGAGATGGACTATGTGAAGGGGCGGTTGCGCGATTATACCGAGCAGGTGACGAGCGGCAAACGGGATTTTTCGACCCTCGCGCGGCTCTATTCGGAGGATAAAGGCTCTGCCATACAGGGCGGGGAATTGGGATTTATGGGCAAGGGACAACTCGTGCCGGAGTTTGCCGCCGCCGCGTTTGAACTCAACGACCCCAAACGGGTGTCGCGCATCGTGGAAACGGAATACGGCTACCATATTATGCAATTGATTGAAAGTCGCGGCGACCGCGTGAATGTGCGCCACATCCTGCTGAAGCCGCAAGTGACCAAGGAGGAACTGGAAACGGCAATGGTGCGCTTAGACTCTATCCGCACCGATATTGTGGAGGGCAAAAACGGCGTAAAAATCTCGTTTGAAGATGCCGTGCCCTATATTTCGCAGGACAAAGACACGCGGATGAACAACGGGCTGATGGTCAATAATCAGGACGAATACAGCGAACGGTTTGGGACGTCCCGTTTTGAACTGTCGGAACTGCCCGCCGAAGTCGGCAAAGTGGTCTATACGATGAATGTGGGCGACATTTCGCACGCCTTCACGATGAAAAATGCCAAGCAAAAAGACGTGGTTGCCATCG
>BNTR01000182.1 GCA_025996755.1 Bacteroidia bacterium | reverse complement strand
CGTGCTTCATGCGTGTAGTGACTATGATGCGGAAAATTCTTTTTATTACAATAAACCGTCGATTTATTCCGAAAGCGACAAGGTTTTGTTTTCGGAGGTCATCTTTTTTGTGAAGCCTTACGTGGTGGATGCCGGACAACGGAAATATGTTGTTACGGATACGTTGAAGAATGTGTCTTTGAAAATCAATAACAAAATCGAGCGGACATCCGATTCTTATGCGTTGGATATTGACCATCTTCTTGCGAAAGAAACTTTGGGCGATTATCAGGTGACGGCGCAGAGCATTCATTACCCTGTGGTGATGGGAGTTACGATGATTCCGGAGGAACTTACGACTGCCGGTCAATACGCCGATTTGTTGAATAATTATATGAATTTGCAGCCCGGCATTTATGTCTGCCAGATTGTTTCTTTCGATATTAAAACGGCTTTGGGGACATTGAAGACTGTTTATACACCTGCAATTTCATTTTCGTTAGAGGTGAAAGAGAATATGCTGAGTGCTGATTTGGGGGTATTTGAAGTGGAATTACAATAACAAAATAATATGAAAACAAAGACGCTATTGCTTTTATTGCTCGTTTTTTCCGCTCTGTCGTGCACCGAAGAGGCGACGGTGCAGGTAACAAATAATGTACACAACGTGCGATTAGACGACATTTCTTTTAAAGTCGCAATAGGCACCGCTGCATATCCCGGCGAAACGATAGAAAGGAAACTTCGGGGCGGTTTCGGCGGTGAGGTTTCTTTCCCTGTACGGGCGCAACTTGAATTTTATATGGTAAAGGGCGATAAAAGGGCTTATCTCAAAACGAAGGAGTTTTTTAGCGTGGACGATGGCGGAACGCTTAAAATCGTGCTTACCGACGATACAGAACTGGTTAATCCCCTGAATTTTTAAACCCCTTTTTCACTGCCCCCCTTATTTCAACTGCAAACAGGTAGTGAGCGGATAGTGGTCGGAACTGCGCAGTTTGCCCACGGTGGTGTTGTACGACTTGATGTTTGCGCTGTGCAGGATGTAGTCGATGCGAAACAGGAAGCGGTATTTATTGAACGTGATGCCCATGCCGGAGCCGCTTTCGACGAATGAATCCACCAAATCGCCCTTCATTTTGTGGCGCGTGTAGGAGATGGGCGTGTCGTTGAAATCGCCACACACGATTGTATAGGGACTTGTGGATTCGGCGATTTTTTTGGAAATCAAATTTGCCTGCCGTGCGCGCCATTTGAATGCCGGGGTCATCCGATTGAAGAGGATGCGCTGAAAAAAACGCTTCACTTTGTGCGTGTTGGGGTCGGTGGTCATATCGTGGAAAGAGGTGCGCTCGTGTTCCGTTATCTTGTTGGATTCCAGATGGTTATTGACGAGCATAACCCGTTTGCCATTGACGTTGAGTTCGGCGATGAATGCGCCGTTGGCGACCTCGCTTTCTATCGGGATTTCTTGGGTCGAAATAATGGGGAATTTGGAAAACACGGCATTGGAATGGTAAGCGTCGATATAGTAGTAGGGCAGTTTTTTCAGTGCGCGCAGCACGTCCTCTTTGGTCATCCGCGAGCTGTATATCGAGAATGCTATTTCTTGGAAACACACAATGTCGGGGTCCTGTTTCTGCACATATTGCAGCATTTCGTTGGGCTGGGTGAGCGAATGTTTTTTCAGGTGGTCAAACGACATCACGTTGTAAGTCATCACTTTAATGCAGTCTGCGGGCACATTTTTGGTCAGCGAGTGCATCTGAAAATAGGAAGAAACAGCACCCCAGCAGATTAAAAACACGAGCAGCGTTATCCCCGCCTGCAGCCATTTCCGAAAACACAGCCAGAGAATCCATATCAGCACATTCCACGCCAATATAAAGGGGAAGAAAAGCCCGAAATAGGCAGGCAACACCGTTACAAGGGGCGAAATACGGTCGGAAAATGCCGCAAGAATCAACGCCAGCAGCGACACAATCGCCACCACCGTCATTGTTTCTCGAAGAAACGCCAACACCCTGTTAGGCTGCTGCTTGCGGGGCTTCCGTTTTTCACGGTTAGATGCCCTACCCTGCCGTTGTTTGTCATGGTCGGATGCCCCCTGCTTCTGTTTGTCATTGCGGGCTTGCCCCGCAATCCCTTCGTCTTTCATTTATATTCTGTGTATATTGCCTCTCCTGCTGCGCCGCCGCCAATATAAAATGAGCAGCAGTCCAAAGAGCATCCCGCCCAGATGGGCAAAATGCGCCACATTGTCGGTGGGACTGTTTTGCATCCCAAAGATGAGTTCGAGCACACCATAGCCGATGATGATGTATTTTGCCTTGACCGGCACCGGAATGAACATCAGATACAGCGGCATATTGGGATAGAGCATCCCGAATGCCAGAAGCACTCCAAACACCGCCCCCGAAGCCCCTATCGTTACGGGCCAGCGGTCATACAGCATCTGTATCGGCGTGCCCGGCGGCACAAAATCCATATAACTTTGAATTTGGCAGTAGGCAACCAACTCCTGCGTCAGTCCGGCACCAATGCCACACACCAT
The DNA here is from genome assembly GCA_025996755.1 of Bacteroidia bacterium. Classification (GTDB taxonomy): domain Bacteria; phylum Bacteroidota; class Bacteroidia; order Bacteroidales; family Azobacteroidaceae; genus Azobacteroides. The sequence goes on along the minus strand of BNTR01000182.1, from coordinate 1,394 downwards.
ATAGTAGAACAAAAAATGCCTCCCACCCCACGTCTCTTCCACGATGCGCCCAAACATATACAGCGCAAACATATTGAAAAACAGGTGCATAAATTCATTCTGCACAAACATGGACGTTACCAACTGATACAAGTGAAAGTCGCGCGCCTGCACATAGTGCAGACCAAACATACTGCTCAGATTAAACATCCGTTCCGGAAACAGCCACGCCGCCAGCCATATAACGCCATTGATGAGCAAGATATTCTTGGTCATCACCGGCAAATTGCCAAATGCTCCGCTGCGATTGAAATTGAAATTCATTTATTTAGTAATTATAATACCAGCGATTGTAAAACGAACGAACAAAACTCACTGCCTGCGAATAAATAGGCTTCGTAAATTCAAGGAACATATCCTGATTGGGCGGAGGGAGTATTGCCTCGCGCTTGCAAATCTCAATTTGCCGGCGGCTCAATGCGTGCTCATCGCCGCTGAAATTGCCCCACGAGGTTTCCCATGTATAACTGCCGCTAAACCGTTTTTCGGAGAGGGCGCGGTTGTTGGTGGCATCCAGCAGGCGCACGTTCAGCGTGCCGCCGGAAATGATTTCCCGCGTGTGTTGGGTGAATTTTGCCGTTACAGTGGTCATTCCGGTCACTTTTTGACCGTTTACCGTTACGGTTGCCGGCACACTGTCGTTCCTTAATTCAAACGTATTATTCGTTTCACGGATGTTTCCTACCGTAAACTCGGCGAAATCCAGCACAATGTATTGGTGCGGGTCGCGCATATTTTCATTTTTCGCTTCTTCGGGCGTATAAAAACGCACCAATTTGCGTTTATTCGTTCTGCCAAATTCTTCCAGCAGATTGATATAGAAGAAGTCAGCCGAAATCTGAAAATTCGTTGGCGTAACCGGTGCTTCCACGATAACGCGCAACGTGGCGGCATACATCGCCTCGTTGATTTTGCTCAGCACATCCTGATAGCCGGGCATATATTTGTCCGCTTTTAAGAAATGCTGATAGGCAACGCGCGCCTGCTCAATCGTCCGCGCCTGCAACGCCGCCACGCCCAAATTGTAGGACTGCTCGGCGGCATCTCTCTGCGCATTAGCCAATTCCGACTGAAAATACTCCGGCGAAGGAATGAGTTCGTTCGCTTTCAGGCAGTGAAAAATCTCGTCCGCCATCTTGTTTAAGCGTTCATACTGCGCAACAATCACATCATATCGTGCCGGATTGTTACTCGCCTGCGCATTGCTGATTTCGCGTTTAGCGGCAGTCACCGCCAGCGGATAAGCCTGCTTCAAGGTATGCTGCACATCCTCCTTGTCGGGCGACGACCGCAACTTGCTGACCGACTGTATGGTAGCCGCATAATAATCCCCCTTGCTCAGGGCTTTCTTACCC
>BNTR01000181.1 GCA_025996755.1 Bacteroidia bacterium | reverse complement strand
ATCAGATTTTTTTGAATTGTTTTCATGACTTTTTTCATTATTATATGAAGTTTATTTATGATTAACCGAAGGCTTTAAGAGCATCAATATCCCTGATTTCCTCCGCAGAAAGCCCGGTCAATTTCACAATCAAATCGAAAGACATCCCTTCCTGAACGCATTTCTGGGCTATTTCATAAATGCCTTCTTGCCTCGCTTCATGTTTGGCAAAATCGAAACATCGGCGCACATCTGCGTATTCTAAAACACTCTTGTTGTAAGTTTCCATATCTTCTTTTGTCAATTTATATGATTGCGGATAATCATTTATTCTAATCTGACTTCCTGTAGGAGTTCAATTTACACCGTCATTATTTCTTTTTCCTTGGCAGCAATCAGTTCGTCAAGTTGCTTCAGATATTTGTCGTGCAATTTCTGAATCGCGCCTTCGGTTTCTTTGCCGTCGTCTTCGGGCGTGCCGTCTTTGACGGCTTTTTTTATCTCGTCATTGGCTTCGCGACGGCTGTTGCGGACAGATATTTTCGCATTTTCGGCTTCGGTGCGCGTCTGTTTCACCAGCATTTTGCGCCGTTCTTCGGTCAATGGCGGGATGCCCAGACGGATGATTTCGCCGTTGTTTTCGGGCGTGATGCCCACGTCGGAGTCCATCAATGCCTTCTCAATGGGGTGTAGCATCGTTTTGTCCCAGGGGAGGATGGTGATGGTCTTCGCATCGGGTGTCGAAATCGTTGCCACGCTTGCCAGCGGCATCAAACTGCCATAAGACTCCACCTTCACGCCGTCCAAAATATGCACATTCGCCTTTCCTGCCCGCACGCGCGTAAGCGTTTCTTCCAAATAACTCACCGACTGATGCATCTTCTCCTCAGCGTGCTCAATCACTGTTTTAATCACTGCCATAGTCTTTAATTTTTTTGCAAAGGTAACATTTTATTTTGAATGCACCAAAGTGCCGATTTTTTCGCCTGCCAGCACTTTTTTCAGGTTGCCCACCGTGTCCATATCAAACACGATGATGGGCAAATGATTGTCCTGCGCCAGCGTGGTAGCGGTCAAATCCATAATTTTCAGCCCGCGCCGATAGATTTCTTCAAACGTGATTTCGTCGAATTTCGTTGCCGACTTATCCTTTTCGGGGTCAGCGGTATAGATGCCGTCCACGCGCGTGCCTTTCAGCATCACGTCCGCCTCCAGCTCCACGGCGCGCAGCACCGAAGCCGTGTCGGTGGTGAAAAACGGGTTGCCCGTGCCGCCCGAAACGATTGTTACCTTGCCCTGATTCAGTGCCTCCACCGCTTCCGGCTTGGCATAGAGTCGCCCGATGGGAGCCATCGCGGTAGCCGTAAACACCTGCGATGCCACGTTTTCCTTCTCCAACGCCGAACTCAAAGCGAGGCTGTTGATAACTGTCGCCAGCATCCCCATTTGGTCGCCTTTCACGCGGTCGAAGCCCTTCGCCGCACCGCTCAGCCCGCGAAAGATATTGCCGCCACCAATCACGATAGCCACCTGCGTGCCCTCAGCGGCGATTTCCTTGATTTGTCGCGCATAATCCGCCAGCCGGCTCTCGTCGATGCCATATTGTTTCGCCCCCATCAGCGATTCCCCGCTGAGTTTCAACAAGATACGTTTATATTTCATATTTTCAAACATTTCAGACTGCAAAAGTACAAATTATATTTTGTTTTGCATATATCGCTCAATCAAACAGTCGTACCTCCCCTTGTTGATATTGATAATCTTCTCTATTCTCGATTTTGTGAAAATATCTTCGCTTCGCGTGACTTCCCAAATAATATCCAAGTATTCATGCAGGGCGGGGTCTTTTATGCTGTTTATTCCGGTTAGCAATGATTCCCGATAACCTTCAGGAATTTCGCGCGGCGTATGCCCGTTCGTCGGCTATGCCTGTTTTTCGCCAATCATCTGTTTTTTGCAGATGCACCGTTACGACCAGAAAAATGCCTGCCAGCATAAAATCGCCGCCGATATACAGCAGATAGCCGTAGTACAAAACAATCCCGACTGTGGGCATCGCATATTTGATGGACTTGAAAATTAGGACTTGCCCAAGAAACAGGCAGAGAAGAAGCAAAACGACAGGGTCTTCCAGCAGAGCAACAACAAAATAGTTGATGCCTCGCGTAAAATAATCGCTCAGCGGGAACCTGGTGGCAAGTTTGGCGTAGGCAGTGCCAAAAGCGCGTTATCCATCCTCGTCATCAGTATTAACCCTGCAACAAGGGAGGACAGCAAATCAGCGTTGAACCTCCCCGCCGGATTTTGGGAGGAAAAATTGGGCTTGTTAGTCAGTACCGGCGGTTGTACACGTGCCATGTATTTTGATTTGAAAGCAATATAATTAAACCCTCGTTCGGGCGCGTCCACGTCACAACAATGGAGAATCCCGATAAATGAAAAGGTAGAAAAAAGGACTGTATTGTACAAAAATGCGAAATATGTCCCTTTTTTTGTCAAAAAGTGGAATGTTTGATAAAAAAAATGTGTTACCTTTGTAAAAAATAATTACAACAATGAAAAAAATCTATTTATCAGCACTATGCCTTGCCGCTCTTGCGCAGGCAAGTTTTGCCGCTCCGAAGGAGCCGGTTGATTATGTGAGCACGCTTGTGGGGACGATGTCTTCGCACAGTTTGTCGAGTGGCAACACCTATCCTGCCATCGCTTTGCCTTGGGGGATGAATTTTTGGACGCCTCAGACGGGCAAGATGGGCGATGGTTGGGCGTATGTTTATACTGCCAACAAGATTCGCGGGTTTAAACAGACGCATCAGCCAAGTCCGTGGATAAACGACTACGGGCAGTTCTCGCTCATGCCGGTCACGGGCGTGCCCGAATTTGACGAGGATAAGCGGGCGAGTTGGTTTTCGCACAAGGCGGAAGTGGCACAGCCGCACTACTACCGAGTGTATCTCGCTGAGCACGACGTGGTTACGGAGATTACGCCCACTGAGCGCGCGGCGATGTTTCGCTTCACGTTTCCCGAAACGAAAAATTCGTATGTCGTGGTGGATGCCTTCGACAAAGGCTCTTACACCAAGATTATTCCCGCAGAAAACAAGATTATCGGCTACACCACGCGCAACAGCGGCGGCGTGCCCGCTAATTTCAAAAACTATTTCGTGGTGGTGTTCGACAAGCCGTTTACTTTTCAAAAGGCGATAGAGGGCGACCACGCGGGGGCTATCATCGGTTTTGCTACCCACAAGGGTGAATTGGTGCACGCCCGCGTTGCATCATCGTTCATCAGCCCCGAACAGGCGGAAATCAACCTTAAAGAGTTGGGCAGCAAGACGTTTGACGAGGTGAAAGCGGCGGGTCGCAATCGCTGGAATGAGGTGCTGGGACGCATCGAAATCGCGGACGACAACACCGACAATTTGCGCACGTTTTATTCCTGCCTCTACCGCTCCACGCTGTTTCCACGCAGCCTTTTTGAAATTGACGCGGCGGGGAAAGTGGTGCATTACAGTCCTTTCAACGGGAAGGTTTTGCCCGGCTATATGTTCACCGACACCGGCTTTTGGGATACTTTCCGTTGCCTTTTCCCTTTCGTGAACCTGATTTATCCGTCGATGGGCGAGAAGATGCAGGAGGGGTTGCTCAACACCTATCTGGAGAGCGGCTTTTTCCCCGAATGGGCAAGTCCCGGGCACAGAGGCTGTATGGTGGGCAACAATTCGGCTTCGGTGGTGGCGGATGCCTACCTGAAAGGCATCACCAAAGTGGATGCGAATAAGATGTTCGAGGGCTTATTATATGGTGCCAATCATGTGCATCCGCAGGTGAGTTCAACCGGTCGCCGCGGCTTTGACGAGTACAACAAATTGGGCTATGTGCCTTATGATGTGAAGATTAACGAGAGCGTGGCCCGCACGTTGGAATATGCCTACGATGACTGGTGTATCTACAAGATGGGTAAGAAACTCGGTCGTCCCGCGAAGGAAATCGACGTATATAAAAAGCGCAGTTTGAACTACAAAAACGTCTTCGACAAGGAGAGCAATC
>BNTR01000180.1 GCA_025996755.1 Bacteroidia bacterium | reverse complement strand
GCTGAAAGGGGAAAAAACGGTAGCCGTAGCGGGCAAACATCATCATAAAGGAAGCATCCCACATAAAGATATTGCCGTTGTAAGCCACATCCAGGTAGGGCGACACGAAGCCGGAGCCTTCATCCACCTGCCGAATGTTGCCGACGGCAAACTCCCACGCCTTCCAATACATCTCCACTTCCTTGTCGTGCCCCGCCCAGACGGGGTTTGGCAGGATTGCCTTTGCTTCGGCAAAACTTTTCGGCACAACGACCGCCGGCTTGGCGATGCGAAACTCATTCTCCGTCACCAAAGCCTCCTTCACATACGTGTTTTTGTAAGGCTGCGAAAAGGCGGCTGCCGACAGGCAAAGACCCGCGAAAATCAGTGAAATTATTTTTTTCATTGCAATACTATTTTAGCGGTTACGACCGAATGGTCGGAGATAAATTTTCCTTTAACTTCTGCTTCTATCACCGTGTGTTTAAACACTTTAACATCGTGATTAACAAAGATATAGTCGATAAACGCGCGGCTTTCGAGCGGCACCTTCCCAAAGCCATGAAAAGTCCACTCCGGACCGCTTTTCTCAGCGGCAACATCCCTCGTATGCACCAGCAACAGGGGGTTGGCGGGGTTTAGAACGTGTTGGATGACATCCGATTCGGGTGTCGCGTTGAAATCGCCGGTCACAATCACCGGCAAGCCACGACTGAGTTGTGCCGCCCTTTCGAGCAACAGGGCAACCCCTTTCTGACGGGCAACCGTCCCCACATGGTCGAGGTGGGTGTTGATGGCAAAAACTTGTTGCTTGGTGCGCACGTCCTGCAATATCGCCCAAGTAGCAATGCGCTCACAGGCACCGTCCCAGCCTTGGGAGCCTGCCACTTCGGGCGTTTCGCTCAGCCAAAAAGTGCCCGACTCAATCGCTTCCAGTCGCGTTTTTTTATACAGGATGGCAGAATACTCCCCGTCGGTTTTACCGTCGGCACGCCCCACGCCAATGGAGCCATACTCCGGCAGGCGTTGCGTCAAGTCGTTCAACTGACTGTTCAAAACCTCCTGCGTCCCCACAATATCAGCATCATAGAGCATAACGGTCTGTGCCGCAATGTCTTTGCGATACTGCCAATTGTTCAAACTATCCCTCGGCTCGTCGTAGCGGATATTGAAACTCATCACATTCAGTTCCACCGGAACTTTTGCGTTGCAACCAGCCAATAACAATGCCCCGGCTGCAAATAAATAAATTATCTTTTTCATAAATACATATTTTTTTAGTCAGGGGCAAAGTTACAAATAATTTTTCAATTATTTGCATATTCAAAAAGTAAAAAATATTTTGGAAATTTAGTTTTTTTGTGTTTTGCAGTCGAAATAATTGCGTATTTACGCAATTATTTCGACTGGGGTATAATATAAGGGGCAAACGCATCGTAATCAGCGATATTCTACAATTTTGCTTTCGCCTGTTACGCCGGAAGGCGTAAAATTTTGATAACCCCGTACGGGCATAGCCGTCAGGCTAAGGCTGAAAGCCTTTGAGCAATAGCGTAGGGCATCGCCCTACGGGTAGGATATGGCATTGAATGCAAGCCCTGAAAGGGCGATAACAATGGCTAATGCCCTTTCAGGGCGAAAATGAGGAGGGGAGGGCATCTTTCGTAGGGCGATGCCCTACGCTATTGCTCAAAGGCTTTCAGCCTTAACCTGACGGCTATGCCTATACGGGGTGATTAAAGACCTTACGGTCTTCCTTATCATCATAAATTTGATGCGTTTGCCCAGGTAATCATTTTCAATTATTTGCATATTCAAAAAAAAACTGTACTTTTGTGGTGAGAAGTACACAAAAAAATAAAAATTTAAACTTATGAATATATAGACAAAGGCGGTAATTCGCTTAAAGACATTTTGGAAAAAGCGTTTAGCTTTATGTTCTGGTTTACTGAAATCTTGACAATTTCAAAGCCAACTAAGAGTAAAGTAATGACGCTCACGTCGCTTGCGGCGTGAGCTTTACTCAATATTTAGTTGGTTAGGTAGTCAAGAACCTCAGTAAACAGATGATTCGGAGTTTTGTTCACGCTTTTTTCATGTCCAAAAATTGACATGATATGCAAATGAAAGAGAAAATACATATTGGGAAACTGATACAGCGCACATTGAAGGAAAATTCGCACTCTGTGGTGTGGTTGGCGCAGCAAACGGGCTACAATCGCGCCCTTTTATACCGCATTTTCAACAATCCCGACATTGATACCGAAAAGCTGCGCAAGTTCGCGGAAATTTTGCACCACGACTTTTTTGCCGACTGCTCTGCACATTTTATTGAAAATCAATCGGTTGATGCAAAAGTGTAACAGAATATGCAACACTTCTGTTTCAAAATTTGCAACAGAAGTGTTGCAAAATTTGGGACACTAAGCTATTGTGTATCAATAAATTATGTTGTAACTTTGCAGCGTGATTTTTGCAAAAAATATAAACAGCCTCGAAAGGGGCAAAAAATGAAAAAAATGAAAAAAACAGTATTATCGACAATTATTTGCTTGTTTGCAACAACAAGCAGTTTTGCACAAGCAAGTGGAACAACCGGACCACTTAGTTGGTTTCTTAGTAATGGAACTCTCACGATTAGTGGAACTGGGGCAATGTCTGATTATGGCATTTCTAGTGATAGGGCTCCGTGGTTGGTGTACAGTCCTATAACCTCTGTCAGTATTGACGGCGGCGTGACAAGGATTGGAAATAATGCTTTTAGTCTTTGCTCCACTCTTACCTCCGTTACCATTCCTAACAGCGTGACAAGCATTGGGGAGGCGGCTTTTCAAAATTGCAGCGGTCTTACCTCCGTTACCATTCCTAACAGCGTGACAAGTATCGGAGCCTATGCTTTTCAGTCTTGCCGCAGTCTTACCTTCGTTATCATTCCTGCCAGCGTGACAAGCATTGGAAGTAATGCTTTTGCGATTGCTGAATTGAAAAAGGTAACGGTTGAATGGTCTACTCCACTAGCAACAGGGTCAAGTTCCCCTTTTGGCAGCTATCCAAGTACAGTTACATTAGCTGTACCATCCGACACAGAAACTTTTTATCGAAACCATTCGTATTGGGGCATATTTCAAGTTAAAACCGTAACAAGTGTAACACTCAACAAAAATACCACCTCTATTATTGTACCTGGCTCGGAACAACTTACCGCTACCGTGCAACCCACCAGCGCGACAGACAAAACCGTAACGTGGAGTAGCAGCAGTACCAACATTGCAACAGTGAGTACAAGCGGCTTGGTAACGGCAAAAGCGGTAGGCACTGCCACCATTACAGTAACTACAGCCGACGGCAAGACGGCTACTTGTAGGGTAACAGTAACAGCCCCGGCGACAATCGCTGTAGCAGGTGTAACGCTCAACAAAAATACCGCCTCGCTTATCGTACCTGGCTCGGAACAACTTACTGCCACTATGTACCCCACCAACGCAACTAACAAAACCGTATCGTGGAGCAGCAGCAATTCAAGCATTGCAACAGTGAGTACAAGTGGCTTGGTTACGGCAAAAGCGGCGGGCACTGCCACCATTACAGTAACCACAGCCGACGGCGGCAAGACGGCTGCTTGTACGGTAACAGTAACAAAAATCCCCGTAACGAGCGTGACGCTCAACAAAACTACCACGACGCTTGCCGTAGGAGACACGGTAACACTTACCGCCACTATACTGCCCACTAATGCCTCCAACAAGGCTGTTACATGGATGAGCAACAACACAAGCATTGCAACAGTGAGCTCAACAAGCCGCTTGGTTACGGCGAAAGCAGCAGGCACTGCCACCATTACAGCAACCACAACCGACGGCGGCAAGACAGCAACCTGCACGGTAACAGTAACAGTACCACCACCTGTTACAAGTGTAACGCTCAACAAATCAACCGCCTCAATTATCAAAGGTGGCACGGAACAACTAACCTCCACCATACTGCCCACTGATGCACTCAACAAGGCTGTTACGTGGAGCAGCAACAAAACAAACGTTGCAACAGTAGATGAAAGCGGCTTGGTAACGGCAAAAGCAGCGGGCACTGCCATCATTACAGCAACCACAGACGACGGCAACTATACGGCAACCTGCACGGTAACAGTAACTATC
>BNTR01000179.1 GCA_025996755.1 Bacteroidia bacterium | reverse complement strand
TCCCGTGATTGGTGCAACACCGGCATTAGAACTTACGGCGTCTGAATACACCGGAGTCGTCGAATGGAAAGATGCCAATGATGTTCCACTGCCTGCCGGTGATAAGTTTGCAGGAAACACCGTGTATAAGGCTATCGTCACCCTGAGCGCCAACCCCGGCTTGTCTTTCGAAGACGTGACAACGAATGGCTTTATTCACCTCGGCGCACTATTTGACATCATTCCTCCTAACACTTTTCCTACCTACCAGATAACAAATGCTGCCAAATCCGGCAGGGTAACTGTCATCTTCCCTGCGACTGCTGCCACAGCCCTTACCGGGCCTGTGACATTCACTAAACCGCCAGCTGGACTTATACCAATTACACCAAGTAATGCTACTTATACAATAACGGGCGGTGGTGACATAAGGAGTGTCGCAGTAAATGTTAAAAGCAATGCAACAACGGGGGTGCCGGTTTCGCAGGTCAAAATAATGGCTACGAAAACCAATAAACAGACGATTGTTATAAATGGCGTGGATGCGGATTCTATCAGGATTTCTTCCTCCGGTAATGGCATAACTTCCCTGAATCCACTCTTTATCGTGAATACTAGCGGCATTGTAGACAATAAGGTGAGATTTTCCCTGACCGTTTCGGAAGCCGGCAAGGCGAGCATCGTGTATAACGTTGTGGTAACCGTGGAGAGTGCACTGGTAACACCGTCGTATACATCTACGACTTTCTCACTAAGATCACCCACGGGAACCGGCAATACGCTTACAACGACTGCCGGTGCCTCCGGTGGTGAGAAAACGGTTACGGTCAATGTTGTAAACAACACAGACTCTGTCAAGGTAAGCTTTCCGCTAACCAACAAACAGTCGTTTATATTAGACGGCGATGATAGCTGGGCTGTTGAAGAACAGGGACCTGCCACTGCCCCTGTACTTAAACTGACTACTTCAGACATTAAAGACGACGGCGGCACGATGTCATATACCGTAACTGTTTCGGAAACGGGCACTCCGGTCAAGACAGACGTTGTATATACTGTGAAGGTGACAGTGGCTCCGCCGCCGCCAACCAATGATGTAACTTTCACGCTGAAAGAACCCGCGTCCGGCAACGGGAATATACTTGTCGGCGGCGGTGCAACCAAGTCTGTTGGGGTGAATGTGGCGAACAACACAGATTCTGTAAAGCTTGATGTGACCTACAAAACCGCAGCCCAGTGGATTACTATAGGTGGCGCGCATGGCGGGGATGTGGTGGTGGACACCACCACTACCACTGCTCCGGTGATTAAATTCTCTACCGAGTCTGTGAAAGGCTCCGAACTCGGCGGTTCGAAGCAATATACCCTGACGCTCTCGGAACCGGGCAAGGGTGATGTCACGTACACCGTTACGGTGAACGTAGCCGGTCGCCCATACACCGGCAATGTGAGTTTCGTGCTGTTAGAACCGGACCCCGCGGCCAACTCCGGAAATTCACTTACCGGCGGTGACGCGGCAAGAGCAGTGAATGTAATAGTTAATCGAAAGACAACTAAAGTTGTGATAGCACGTACTATGAGTTCAGCAGCTCAGACAGCTCAGTTGGCTGTCATAAGCGGCGGTATCACTACAAATGATATCATAATAGGTGGTACTAACATGGCTCCGGAAGATACTGTCAAGATTCCTTCAAACATTCAAAACGGCGGCGAGATAAAATATTCTTGGACTATTTCGGAAGACGATTTGCGTGATATTACGTACACCGTTACGGTCACCGTGAAGAGTCCGACGGCGGATATGACCTTCAACTGGTCCGCGGCGGGTAATAACGGTGGTGTTGCCCAGACTGTCGATGCAAAGTTGGTTGAGGCAAATGTCGTAGCGAATTTTTCTTCAACCATAATAACCGGTAAGAAAACCGCCGATCAGACGATTGTGGTATCCGGTCCGGATGCTTCGGATGTTGTTATTACTCCTGCCGACCCCAAGGCACTTAATGTTACATTTACCACGAACACTGCCTCCGGGTCAAAACTCTTTTTCATAACCGTTTCGGAAAAAGACAAGGCTGACATCGTGTACCCCGTTATGATAAACAAGGCTACGAGCACTGCGAATATACCCTTCACGCTGACAACTCCCGCCACGGGGGGGACTATTTCCGGTGGTGGTGCTAATAAGATTGTTGTGGCAAATGTTCCAAACGCTACTAATTTGGTCTTACTAACCGGCACGAAAACAGCAGCTCAGACGGTTACGGTTGATGGTACTTCTGCTACTTTTGTTACTCCGGGAGGAACCACTACCGCACCGACAATTAGTGTGAACACTTCCTCTATTTCTGCCACCGGCGGGACGATGCAGTTTATCATCAAGGTTTCGGAAGCAGGCAAGGGGGATATCTTTTACGTCGTTAATGTGAACGTTGCTGCACCCTAAACGTAACGATTGAAATTATGCGTGTAATGAAATTTGGCGGCACGTCTGTTGGCTCCGCAGAAAGTATATTAAAGGTCAAGAAAATTGTTGAGGCGGTGGAAGAGCCGGTCATCGTGGTCGTGTCTGCGCTTGGCGGCATCACCGACCACCTGCTGACAACCGCTCGCCTCGCGGCGGCAGGCGACAGTGCCTACGAGCAGGAACTTGCGCTGGTGGAGCAGCGACACACCACTGTCATTGCGGGGATTGCGGGTCAAGCCCGCAATGACACCATAGTTTTGTTAAACGAATTGAAAAACATCCTCAAAGGGGTGTTTCTCGTCAAAGAATTGTCGCAAAAGACGTCCGACAGCATCGTGAGTTATGGCGAACGGCTCAGTTCGCTGATTGTGGCGGCGGTTTTAGACGGAGCGCGGCTGTTTGATGCCCGCTCGTTTATCCAAACGGACAGGCTGTTTTCCAAGCATATTGTGGATTTCAAGGCTACTAACCCACTGATTGAGCAGACGTTTGTGGATTTGCCGAAAATCTCGGTCGTGCCCGGATTTATCGCGGCAGACAAGACAACGGGCGATGTTACCAACCTCGGAAGAGGTGGCTCCGACTACACGGCGGCGATTTTGGCGGCGGCACTCAAAGCGCGCATCCTCGAAATTTGGACGGATGTGGACGGCTTCATGACCGCCGACCCGCGCATCATCACCAATGCCTATGTCATCGAAAAAATGACCTACGTGGAGGCAATGGAGTTGAGCAATTTCGGCGCAAAAGTCATCTATCCGCCAACGATTTATCCCGCCTATCACGAGAATATCCCTATCCTCATCAAAAATACGTTCAATCCCGATGCGCCGGGCACCTACATCACGCGCGACCACCTCCGCGACAACAAGCCCATTCGCGGCATTTCGTCTATCAACGACACGAGTTTGATTACCGTGCAGGGGCTTGGCATGGTGGGCGTGCTGGGGGTGAACTATCGGATTTTCAAGGCGTTATCAAAAATTGGCGTGAGCGTGTTTATGGTGTCGCAAACGGCTTCCGAAAACACCTCCACGCTGGCGGTGCGCGATGCCGATGCCGATTTGGCGGTGGAGGCTCTGCGCAGGGAGTTTGAACAGGAGTTGCGGCAGGGCGAAATCAACAATTTCAAGGTCGAAAAAGGGCTGGCAACGGTGGCTATCGTGGGCGAAAATATGAAACACGTGCCGGGCATCGCCGGCAAATTGTTTGGCACACTGGGGCGTAGCGGCATTAGTGCCATCGCACTGGCGCAAAGTGCCAGCGAAACGAACATCTCGTTCGTCATCAAGAGCGACCACCTCCGCAAAGCCATCAACGCACTCCACGACTCGTTTTTCCTGTCGGAATATCAGGTGTTAAACATCTTTCTGGTGGGCGTGCGCACGGTGGGCGGGCAACTGTTGGAAACCATCCGCCGCCAGCAACGCCCGCTGATGGAACACAACGGGCTGAAACTCAACGTGGTGGGCATCGCCCGCAAAAACAAAATGCTCTTAGACCGCAACGGCATCAATCCGGAAAAGTGCATCGAAAAACTGAACGCCGAAGGGCAGGAATCCTCCCCCAAAAAGTTGCAAGAGGCTATCCTTGAGATGAATATCTTTAATTCCGTGTTTGTCGATTGCACGGCGAGCGCGAAGGTGGCAGAACTCTACGAGGAGTTTCTCTCGCACAACATTTCGGTGGTGGCAGCCAACAAAGTGGCATCGTCGGGCACGTATGAAAACTACCGCAAACTGAAAGCCATCACCTACAAAACGGGC
>BNTR01000178.1 GCA_025996755.1 Bacteroidia bacterium | reverse complement strand
CGAATACAATAAATCAATATTATAGGAAGCAATTATGTGTTTTTTAATTTCATTTGAAAAAATCGGTAACATTAGTAATTTAGCAATAATATCTTTGGATATGTCTTCTATCAATTCTTTTTCAAAAGGCAAATTTTCTGTATCTAAATCATTTCTATCTAATCTCAATGGTAATAATCCTTGAGGGTCCTCTATAATTAAACTGGGTTTCCATCGGAGAATATCATTTTGTAATGGTTGCTTTTGAGAATCCCTTGTGATAAGAATGCCATTGCATGCAATAATTACTCCAAAATTAGTAGGAAAATCAACCTGTTTCTGTTGATATGCCCATTGTATTTTTCCATAGCCTTTTGGCACAAATTCCCTGATAATTGGCGGATTGAAAATAATCTTTCTACTTTGTTCTTGACCATTCAAAAAGTATTGAACATTAGGAATGTCATGAATATACCAATCAGTCCAAGGTATATTGAGATTAGTCCTTGTTAGTTTCTCACAAGTATTATTAGAAATATGTATCTCTATTTCTGTGCCAATCTCAAATCCATCTATTTTTATCAAATCTATATATTCAGCATTCAAGTTTGTTGCAAATTGGTATGCCGGCGAATCGGCTTTGTAACTTTTGGTTTTAACTGTAATTTCATCGCCCAATAAAAACGTAGCCAATATTCCAATCCCAAATCTACCATTACGACTTACTGAACTTTTCCCGTCCTTAGAAGTAAATTCTTTTTTCCAATCTAAACTTTGCCTGAATGAAGAACCAACCGACAAGAAATAATGCAATATTTCATCCAAAGTCATACCTTTTCCATTGTCCGTTATTTTGAATGAATATTGGTCATCGTTTATCTTATCAATAGAAACCGTAACAAGAGCTTGCGATTCATAGTCAGTATTGCCTTTATCTTTTTCTATTTTTATTCGTTCTTTGCAAGCGTCTGTAGCATTTTGCACCAATTCCCGAACTCCATAAGTAGGATTATTTCCATACAAAGGTGCGACCAATAATTTGGATAATTCACTGTTTACTTGAAACGATATTTTTTGTGGAACATAATTCAATTCAAGTTCAGCAAGATTGGAATCTATTCGCCGAAATCCAATTTTTGGTTTGCCTGTCGGCTGAGAACCGTATATTTCGCCCCAAACCGCCCATGATAAATCCAATTCATTCTGTATATCTTTAATCAACGTTTGTATTTTCACATACATTTGAGCATCGGTTGGCTTATTACATACAACATGTAGTAATTCTGGGTCATTTGAACTGGGATCTACCAAGCGAATAGCCAAATGTGTTTGATGTTCCAGCAAAGAAATAGGGCTATTGAATGTTTTTATCTTTAATAAGGTGAGGTCTGTTCGGTCTTTGTCGATTTGTAAATAATCCGCCATTCGTAGTAGTACCATTAAAAACACCACATTCAAACCATCAGGATATTGCCAAGCATCTTGGGATAAATTTTTCAAAAAGTCGAATGTATCACGAATATTCATGCCATGACTTCTCGCTACTATTCCAATTAATTGCCTATCGCGCTCGTCTAAATTTGAATCGCCGAAAGGAATAATTACATTATCATTTCCAACAAATCCTTTTAGAGCAATTTCGTGTGCAAATCGTGCATGATGTCGGCGAATAAACTCTCCAATAAGTTTTTTATCGCTGCCGTCCAAATTATCTATGTCCGATAAATCCGGCTCCCGAATAATTATATCCGGTTTACCAAATACATCTTTTATTTGCCTGCTACTCCAATGTCTTACTTCCGACAAATAATCTTCCCACAATGTTTTCCATGCTTTTTTGTCTAAAATATCTACCCTGAATGCATCGTATTGCCCTTCAATCATCGCTTTAAAGGTAGAATATTGCACGTGCATACCAATATCGTGCAGGATAACGGCGAGAATAAATATCTCCACTTCTTTCGGTTTAATATATTGGAATGATTCTTCCGGTATTAAAAACTCGGCGGCTTTCAAAACCTTTTCTATGTGGTCGATACCATGGTCGGTGTATTCCACAAAAAAGAACAACTCAGCCTTCAAAATAGATTCAAAGAGTGTTATTATATCGTTCACAAGATCCTCTAATGCGTGGTCTTGTCTCAGGATTTTTTCAAATTTATTTGGAATATTCATCTTTATATACTTTTATTCGTTTATAATTTTTCAAATTTCAATTTCTTGACTCATAGATTTTCCGACTGCAAAGTTACAAATATTCTTTGTAATTTTCATAGAATCGTATAACTCTCCTTCACAATTCTATTGCTTTCCCCACCTTAATCTGCTCTAAAAAGCACAGGTCATGTGAAACAATGATAAGCGTTCCCTCATAGGCGTTAATGGCAGCAGTTAAAATCTCAATATTCTGAATATCAAGATTATTTGTCGGCTCATCCAAAACAATCATGTCGGGCGACTGATTAGTGATGGTGAGGCAACAGAGCAATAAGCGCATTTTTTCGCCTCCGCTCAACACGGCGCACGGTTTGTCCCAAAAATCTTTCGTGAATAGGAAACGGTTGAGGCGAATTTTTATTTCGTGTTCCATTAAAGTGCCGTCATTGAACGCATTAGCCTGTTGATATACCGACAAGGTGGTGTTGAGCAGCGAATAGTTCTGGTCGATGTAAACGGTTTTGATTTTTGCCCTCTGAATGGTGCCGACAGTTGGCTCTATGTCGCCCAAAATCAGTTTGAGTAGAGTCGTTTTTCCCGTCCCATTTTCACCTTTTATGACAATTCTTTCTCCGCTAACAATCTGAAAATCAAGCGGATTTTTCCAAAGTACATTTTCATTGTAACCAAAATTCATCTCCGTTGCCGTAACCAATATTTTATGCCTGTGCAAGGACGAATTGTCAAATTCAAATTTCATTTTATCACATTCTGAAATTTCTTTACGTAAATCGTTTAATTCTTGCTTAATGGAATAGATTTTATCGGCGTGAACATTTTTTATTCGGGAAGCACTGTTTTCGGCATCATTTTTCAGTTTATCCATCATCGCCTTTCCCGTTCCCTCTTTTTTCTGCTGTTTTTTCCCGCGCTCTTCTATTTTCCGCTTCCTTTCTGCTGCCTCACGCGCTGTTTCTTTGGCTTTTCGCAAGGCTTTTTCTTTGCTTTGCACATCTTCGTTCAGGGCGTTGCTTTCCAACTGTTTTTGTTCCCTGTAAAATTCGTAATTGCCACCGTAAATTTTAATTCCGTGCTTGTTCAACTCGCACATTGTATCAAGTCGGTTAAGCACACTGCGGTCGTGGCTAACCACGACAACAGCGCAGGAAGTTTCGGTGATGAACTGTTCAAGACGCATTCTTGCTGTCGAATCCAAATGGTTGGTTGGCTCGTCCAATAACACAATTTCGGGATGATGGATTTTTATTCCCGCGAGAAAAACTTTTGTTTTTTGTCCGCCGCTCAAAGTTTCCATTTTTGTATTTAAATCAAAACCATCTAAATACCAATAAGATAAAGCCTCGATACAGCGCTCTTCAATTGTCCAATCATCGTCCAATACCGACAAATTTTCGTCAGTAACATCCCCCGACAGGATTTCGGACAACGCATCCAGTTTTTCCTCAATTCCAAGCACCTGCGCAATAGTCAAACCGTCGAATTGTCCAACAATTTGCGGCACATAATAAGGATTTGAGGAAACGGTGATTGCACCTTCGGCAGGCAACAATTGCCCCGCAATAATTTTCAGCAAAGTTGATTTGCCAACGCCATTATTGCCGATAATGGCAATTTTCTCTTTTGAATTGACAGAGAGGCTAATGCTGTCGAACAGCACCTCTCTATCGGAGTGTATAAAACTGATATTCTGCAAAATAAACATAATTTCTTTCTTAAAAGTGAATACTGAAAACAAGGCTGTTTTAAAAGTCTTGTCATCGCCGATTTGACCGGCAGTCCTTTAATAGTGGAAAGAAATTATATTCTACATTTTTAATTGTTTTTTGAGGGTACAAAAGTACTAATTTTTTTTCTAATTAAAATATATTTTTATCTGCACATCGCACCGTGATTCAAGACCGGATGAAATTATCCGGACAGCATTGGTCTAAAACGGGGACTCAAAATATGTTACGCTTGCGAGTGTTGTCCATGAATAGACAATGGAATAAAGTCATCAACAGTATCAAAACGACTCCTCAATTAGCCGCTTAGTTCCTTGGGCGACAATTTGAAATGCACCCTTTGAAATGCACC
>BNTR01000177.1 GCA_025996755.1 Bacteroidia bacterium | reverse complement strand
GGATGTCTGCACGGCAGTCTGCTCCAGCGTGGTGTGCAACTCCTTCTGCACCAGCAAGCCGAAGTCTAACAAGCCGTTGCCGACCGGATTTGTACACGTTGCGGCGAGCAGGTTTTCGCCTTTTTTGAGGCATCGCCGCGCTGGGCTATCAATACGCCCTATCAGGAAAGCACAAGTGAAAGTTTTGAAGACAACGGGCTGATTTTCCTGAAATCGGGCAGCAAAGAGCAGAATATACTTGCCAAGCAGGGCGACGATTTGCGCATCGACTGGGGCTATTTCTACCTCGTCGGCGAAAAGGAGAACACGACCGCCAACATTAGCGAGAGCGGTAAAATGTCTTTGACACGGGAATTAGGCTCCACAGCAGCCGCATCCGGGAAAGTGATGATTGGTTACGACGACATTTATTCCATACAGTATTTCGGCGAAAATCTCCGCCCGTATTGGAATGCCGCCGGCAACCAAACTATTGTGGGGCAGTTTCAGGCAGCCAATAAAGACTATGACAAGTTAATCAAAAGTTGCTTTATTTTTGATAAAGAACTGATGTGCAAAGCCACCGAGGCGGGCGGCAAAAAGTATGCCGAACTGTGCGCCTTAGCCTATCGTCAGGCTATTGCAGCCCACAAATTGGCACTCGCCCCGAACGGCGACCTGCTGTTCTTCTCGAAGGAAAACAACAGCAACGGCTCAATCGGCACGGTGGACATCACCTACCCCTCTGCGCCCCTGTTTCTGTATTACAACCCCGAATTGGTAAAAGGCTTGCTCAACCACATTTTCTATTACAGCGAAAGCGGCAAATGGACAAAACCCTTCCCGGCGCACGACGTGGGCACCTATCCGCTGGCAAACGGACAGACCTACGGCGGCGATATGCCGGTGGAAGAGGCAGGCAACGTGCTCGCCCTGATTGCCGCCATTGCCATGGTGGAGGGCAACGCCAAGTATGCCGAAAAGCACTGGGAGGCGTTGACGACGTGGACGGATTACCTCGCGGAATATGGCTTAGACCCCGAAAATCAGTTGTGCACCGACGACTTCGCCGGTCACTTTGCGCACAACACCAACCTGTCGATAAAAGCCATCATCGGCGTTGCATCGTATGGACGGTTGGCAGAAATGTTAGGAAAAACGGATGTGGCAGCGCAATACACCGCCAAAGCCAAAGAAATGGCAGCAGAATGGGTGAAAATGGCAGACGACGGCGACCACTACCGCCTCACGTTCGACAAGCCCAACACGTGGAGCCAAAAATACAACCTCGTATGGGATAAACTCCTGAAAATGAACATCTTCCCACAAGAGGTAGCGCAAAAAGAAATAGCCTACTATCTCGGCAAACAAAACAAATACGGTTTGCCGCTCGACAACCGGAAAACCTACACAAAAACCGACTGGGTAATGTGGACAGCCACATTAGCAGCCGACAAAGCCACCTTCGAGCAATTCATCGACCCGCTATATCTGTTCCAAAACGAAACAATAGACCGCGTGCCAATGTCCGACTGGGTATTTACCGACAAACCCACCCACACAGGCTTCAAAGCCCGCGCGGTGGTTGGCGGCTATTTTATTAAGATGCTGGAAGGGAAATTGTAAAAGTCATTGCGGGCTTGACCCGCAATCTCCTGAAAAGAAGCCGAATGTTAAAAAAGAGGCTGTTTCAAAAGGGCAGCCTCTTTTTTTGGTTCTACTGATATTTGTGTGGAAAGGTGCCGTTAGGCACACTATATTGGTAGAAAATGCCCATCGCCCCCGCCTCATTCGTGCCGGAGGTACGAAATATCAATATCGTTGTATCACATTCCGTCCCGAATGGGACGGTGGGGTGGGAGGGTGGATTCCGGTTTCTACCAATATATTGTGCCTAACGGCACACACAACACGTCTTTCCACACAAATACCAGTAGAACCATTTTTTTTTGTACTTTTGTGCCATTAAAAATTATAATAAAAAATGTATTGTATGAAAAAAATCTTTGTTTCAATTGGTTTGCTAATCTTTGGTTTGAGCGCACAGGCACAGGCTCTTTCGCTTAAAATCAAAAATCTTTCCGATAAGGAAATTGTGGATTATGTGGTGGAATTGCCGCCGGCAGCGTTGAAATCGCTCCCGATGGGCAATTACAAGGTGGTGGTGGATGGGCAGGAGGTGCCGCTGGAAATCAGTGCCAACGTGAAAGGGGAAACGAAAGCCGTGTTTCCAATCGCCGTGTTTCATCCCAATGAAACCAAACAGGTGAAAATTGTTGCGGGGCAGGCGGTGCAATATCCCAAGCGGACGTATGCCGAAATTGCGCATAAAATCGGCGGACATTTTGAAGGTCAGAATTATGTGGGCGGTTTCTCGTGGGTCAAACCCAACTACATTCGTGTGCCCGACAATTTCAAAGACCACGCGTATTATATTAAATATGAAGGTCCGGGTTGGGAAAGCGATAAAGTGGGCTTCCGTTTTTATATCGACCAACGCAATGCGATTGATGTGTATGGGAAAAAAACACCCGGAATTGTGTTGCCTTTTGTTGGGGTCGATGATTACGAATCCTACCACCATCTGAGCGATTGGGGGATGGATAATATGAAAGTGGGCGAGGCATTGGGCATCGGCTCTATCGCGGTTTGGGACGGTGAACGAGCCGTCCGCGTGGAGAAAACCGACAGCGTGATTAGTTACATTCCGGCTGACGGAAAAGTGCGCTCGCAGGTTATGACCACCTATTACGGCTGGGATGCCAACGGCACCAAATGCCATCTGCAATCCCTCATCAGCATTGATGCCGGAAGTCGCGCCTCCCGTATGGAATTGCTATTGGACAAACCCATCGAAAATTTGGCTGTCGGTATCAACAAGGATAAAAATGCCGGGTTTTTCTCTCAAATCAACAAAAACGAAGAGTGGTCATATATCGCCACTTTTGGCAAACAGAGTTTGAACGACGACAATATGGGCTTGGCACTTTTTGTAAGAACCAAACAAATCAAGGAACTGACGGAAGACACGCGAAATCACGTAGTTATCCTCAACCCCAACAGTTACGTGGACTACTATTTTATGCCCACGTGGGAATTGGATTGGGAACCGGTAGTGACCAAGGACGACTTCGTCCGGTGCATCAATGAAGTGCTGAATCGACTAAATTTTAAATATACACTATAAATATGAACGAATTAAGTAAAAAAACAGTGAATAAACCGGAACTGCCGGTGAAAATTTTGCAATTCGGCGAAGGCAATTTTCTTCGCGCCTTTGTCGATTGGATGCTCCACAAAGCCAACGAAACGGGGGTGATGAATCACGGTGTGGTGGCTGTGCAGCCTATTGCGCAGGGTATGGCTGAGATGATTAACAAGCAGGATGGGCTTTACCACGTCTATCTCGAAGGCATCAAAGACAAGCAACCGGTCAAAGAAATAACTTTGGTCAAAAGCCTCAACAAGGTGCTGAATCCATATTCCGAATACGAGGCGTACAGGGAACTGTTTCTCAGCCCCGAATTGGAAATCATCATTTCCAACACCACCGAAGCCGGTATCCGCTACGAAGAAGGCGACGATTTGAGCGCGCTACCGCCGAAATCCTATCCGGCAAAGATGACCGCCCTGCTGCATCAACGTTTTCAAAAATTCGGCGGTGCCGCCAACAAAGGTCTGCTCATTATTTGCTGCGAACTGATTGAGGATAATGGCTCCACGCTTCGCGAATATGTGCTGAAACACGCGGCATACAACCATCTGGGCGATGATTTTATTGCTTGGGTGCAAACATCTTGTCATTTTTATGATACGCTGGTCGACCGCATTGTGCCGGGATTTCCACGCGAAACCATTAACGACATCAAAGCAGAAATCGGCTTTGACGACAATCTGGTGGTGAAAGGCGAGTATTTCCACGTTTGGGCGATTGGCGGCGATTCGATTATCAAAGAAAAACTGCCATTAGACAAAGCCGGATTGAACGTCCTGTTTATGGACGACATCAAACCGTTCAGAGCCAAGAAAGTACGGATATTGAACGGCTCGCACACGGCGATGGTTCAGATTGCCTTGCAATTGGGCTGCGAAACGGTGATGGATGCCTTTAAAATGCCTTTGGTCGAAAAATTTATCAACAGAATGGTGGACGAAGAAGTGCTGCCCGCGATTAACGAAGCTCCGGAAGAATTGCAGAAATTCGCCGCAAAAATCTTGGAGCGTTTCTACAATCCGTTCATCAAGCATTATTTGAAAGA
>BNTR01000176.1 GCA_025996755.1 Bacteroidia bacterium | reverse complement strand
CGAAACAAAAGGGAAGAGTTTGGAAGAAATAGAAAAAGAATTAACGAAATAAGTATAGGGCACTTCTAATAATTCAACGCTTTGATATTCAAGATATTATATATACCTTTGCATCAAAAAAAGGATATGAATACAAAATACAAAAAACAGGGCAAAACAGGACTTTTTGATAAAAACTTTCCATTACGAGCAATCTGAAAATTTTTGTTTATCTTTGTACTCTAAATTTCACAAAAGATGGAAACAAAGAACTACAAGCGGTTGCCTTACGGTAATTCGGATTTTAGGAGGATAATCCTTGAAAACTATGCTTATGTGGATAAAACCATGTACATAGAGATGTTGGAAAAAGAAGCCAACCCCAACCAGTTTTTCATCCGCCCGCGCAAGTTCGGCAAGAGTCTGTTTTTTATGACGTTGTGGTATTACTACGATATCAATTATACAGACGAGTTTGACACCTTGTTCGGCGATTTGTATATCGGTAAGCATCCTACGCCCGAAAGAAATTCGTATGCAATCTTGCAGTTCGATTTCTCGGGATTGAATACTTCCGGCGAAAAAGAATTTGTGAAATCTTTTTCGGAAAGTGTAGAGATGACGGTTACTCATTTTATTGACATCTATCGCAAGATTATACCCAACAGCGAAGCACTTATTCAGAAAATAAACCAGACACATTCCGGTAACGGTGCACTGCAATTTGCTTTTGATGCAATAAAGTCGGCAGGGAAAAAAATATTTGTCATCATTGATGAGTACGACCACTTTGCCAACGACCTCATTGCCATGGGCAATATGCAGGGGACGGATATCTATAAATCAACGGTAGCAGCTAAAGACTTGATACGCAATTTCTACGCACAGTTGAAAACTGCAGCCAAATCGTCAATAGTGAACCGCACATTTATCACGGGCATCTCGCCGGTGACGCTGGACGACATCACAAGCGGGTACAACATTGCCACCAACCTTACGCTGAACGAAAAATACAACGAGATGATGGGATTTACAAAGACAGAGGTAGATTGGTTGATGAATGAAACCGGCGTTGACCCTGCTTATATTAATGTGGATATGGAAGCCTATTATGATGGTTACCTGTTTAATAAAAATGGGGCAAACAGGGTATATAATCCGGCAATGGTACTCTATTTTTCAATCAGATTGTAGATTTCCACAGAGTGCCGGACAGCATTATTGATGAGAATTTGAAAACAGATTACGGACGTTTGCAAAAGCTTACTCAAAACGACGGTAACCGTGCCACCCTGATTCAAATCATCAAGGAAGACGGAATTATAGCGGAAGTGTTGAATAAATTTTCAATTGACACGCTGAACGATACCGATTATTTCATATCTCTGCTGTTCTATATGGGTCTGCTGACTATCAAAGGCTCTTATTGAACAAAATGCGGTTGGAGATACCTAATTTTTCCGTCAAAACGTTATATTGGGATTATATCGTGCGCGTTGCAGCGGAGAAGGAACGCATTATCGTGCCGGATACAACGCCTCCCACCATTCAGGCTGGTCTTTGAGCCAGCGGGCAAACCAGGCGTAGATGGTTTTGTTCCATTCGAGGCGGTGCTCGTGGGCGGCGATGCCGTGGTTTTCGTCTTTCACCGTAACAAATTCTACCTGCTTGTCGAGCACTTTCAGGGCGTTGTACATCTGGATGCTTTCGCCGATGGGGACGTTGGTATCAACGGTGCCGTGTAGCAAAAGTAGCGGGGTATTGATTTTATCTGCCTGAAACAGAGGGCTTTGCTTCACATACAGGTCGGGATTGTTCCACGGATAACTGTCGGCACTCGCCACGCCGCTGTAACCCACGCCCCAGTAGCCCTCACCCCAATAGCTGGAGATGGCACTGATGCCCGCGTGCGACACGGCGGCGGCGAAGAGTGGCGTCTGCGTTTGCAGGTATTGCGTCATAAATCCGCCGTAAGAGGCACCTATGCAGCCGATTTTGGAGGCATCGACAAAGGGGTGTTCGCCGGCGAATTTTTGGGTGCCTTCGATAATTTCGTCCGCCGTGCGCTTGCCCCACGCATTGACGTGGCGGGCGGCAAATTCCTGTCCATAACCCGTTGTGCCGGAAGGATTTAGCGTATAAACCACATAGCCCAGCGCGGCGTAGCATTGCAACGGGTAGGACGATTCAAAGGTGCGTGCCGTGGGCGATGTGCCGCCATAGTAATAGACAATCATCGGGTATTTTTTCGCGGGGTCGAAATGGGGCGGCAAGAGGAAGCGACCCTCAATCGTGGTGCCGTCCTGCGCCGTGAAATTCCAGGGCGTGGCGGGCACCAACGCCAATTCGTCTAACTGTTCGGCAAACGGGTCGTCGAGTAGCGTGGATTTTTTGCCGAGCAAATCGTAGGAATACAGCCGGTAGGCATTCGTCGCCTTTTCGCCTCTAAACAGTGCAACTGGCTGTGTATCAGACACTTGAAAGGTCGAAATCATATCTTCCGGCAAGTCCAGCAGTGCGAAGGTTTTCGTCTTCGGATTGTATTGATAGATGTGTATACAATCCTTGTCTTCCGCCTTGAAATAGATTTTATTGTCGAAAGCAGACCACTCCGCGTTCTCGATGGCGGGGTTGAAATTCTTCGTAATCGGCTCAATCTGTTTCGTTTGCAGGTTGTAGATATACGCCTGCGTGTTGTAATCATTGGAGATGGACTCAGATTTCAGATTTTCGCCGAGTTTGTTGAATGCCGCCGCGCCGCCTGTGAGCAGTATTTCCTTGCGGTCGGGCGAATAGTTGGCACCGTTCATAAAGGCATCGCGCAGCAGGGTGTCGAGTTGGAGGGTCTTCAAATCAAGTTCGTAGAGCGTGTGCACGGAGAATGGACGCCGGGTGTAGTCGCGCTCCGAGCGCATCAGCAAGGCTTTTTGGCTGTCGCGACTGATGTCTGCCACATAGATGTGGGCGCGTCCAAACAAAATTTGCCGCGTCGTGCGGTCGGCAGGCGAATACAGATACAGCGCATTGCGCCCGCGAAATGCCCCTGAGCGGTCGTCGGGCGCCAACACGCGCTTCAAATCGCCCTTGTCTTCGGGAATTTCCTCCTTGCGCGAAACAACGATAGCCTGCGCATCGGGCGTCACCTGATACGAATCAAACGCGAGGTTTTCCACCCAAACCGTTTCCTTCAAACTTGGAATGTCGAGCAACACCAAGTCGTTGTCCGTCTTGCCTTTACGCGAATAAATCAACTGATTTTTGCCGTGCATCCACCGCAAATTCAGGTCGGCGGACAGGCGCGTGATAAGTTTGTTGGTCTTCAACTCGCGAATTTCCTGCTTTTGCACCGTTGTTTTGCCGTCCGGATAAAGTTGGCGCGTATTCACCACAAAATATTGCCCTGTGGGCGACAGCGATGCCCCCGTCAGGCGGGTGCCTTCCAAAATATCATTGATAAAAATCCGCCGTTTGGGGGTGGTAGACACTACAATCTGCGCCAAACTGTCTTTCTTGTCCGGCGTAATCACCGCTTTGAGTTCGGACGGCGCATCGGAAGTGGCTAAACGCTTGATGATGACCTCGTAGCGGCGCGGCTCAAGCGTCAGGTCGATGGTCAGTTTCTTCGCCTTTTGCAGGCTGTCTTCGACCGTTTCTTTCGTCTTTTCGCGGGTGCCATTGACATACACCTCCAGCATATCTGTCGCTGTAACAGCGAGTTCCGCCTTGCAATAGCGGTCGGCATCCACATGAAATGCCAGCAACTGCGCGGTGTATTTCCCCGCATTTTTCAACGTCAAAACACTGTCAGCCGAAGCCGCCACCACGGTCCCGCTTTTGCGCACCGCATCGCCGTTCACCACCGTTTGAAGCAAGTTTTTGTCCTCAAACGCCTTCTTATTCACATCCACCGAATCCAGCAACACGGGCTTCAACACCGCCACCGCAGGCGAAGCCTTGAATTGCAACACGGGGAGAGCCGTCTGAGCGGCTCCGCTCAGGCTCACACACACACATATCAACGATATGAAGAAAATGCTCTTTTTCATAATTTTGCAAATTTTTTCTGCAAAGATACGAACTTATTTTTGATTGGCAAAAAAATTAATGACTATCCGCAATCATACCACTTGGCATTCGCTCCTTGTCCCGCAGGGACAGCACTTTATTAACCGTATGCTTTAGCTTACGGACAAGACTAAATCATGCTCTCTCAAGTCCCGCATGGGACGACACTTTATTGGCTATATCTAATGTGTCGTCCCTGCGGG
>BNTR01000175.1 GCA_025996755.1 Bacteroidia bacterium | reverse complement strand
TTAGACCCGGCAGAAAATACCCGCGAATAAAGAAAGTCCGCAAAGTGAACGGAAAATATATCACGCTAACTAACTATAAAAGAGCAATATGAAGATTAACTTAATGACATTGGGCTTCAGCCTACGGAGAGAGGATGATAGCCCACCCGCCTCTCATCCTATAGTCCCGCAGGGACGGCACTATCAAGTGTCACCCCTGCGGGGTGAAGGTCGTATGTGGCGGTCTGTCCGTAGGCTAAAGCCTACGGTTAATAAAGTGTCATCCCTGCGGGATATGATGTGGGGGATATGCCTTTCGCTATTGATGTTGCTTCCCTGCGGGACGCTTCAGGCGCAGGAAAGTTGCAAATCGCTGGCGGAGTGCATTGAGATTGCGCTGAAGAATAATTTGCAGATGCAGGCGGCGGAGTTGGGCGTGCGGCGGGCGCGTGCCTTGCAGGGGACGGCTTTCAATCCTGACAAGACGGATGTGTCGTACCGGCAAGACCCGCTTACGCCTGAGTGGATTGATAAAACGGTGAGTATTTCGCAGAGTTTTGACTTTCCGACGGTGTATGCGGCGCAGGGCAAGATGTTGAAGGAAGAGACCCGACTGGCGGAAGCGGCGCGGCTTGTTTTGCAAAACGAAATCACTAAAAGCGTGTCGGCAGCCTATTTCAATCTTTGCCGCGCCCTGCAAATCGCTCAACTGTGGCAGCAGCAGGACACGCTTTACAACGGTTTTATTGAGCGCGCCACTGTCCGGTTTAATGCGGGGGAAACTAATCGGTTGGAATTGATGAATGCTCAAAGTCACCATCAGGAAAACCGTTTGCAGTTAGGCAGGGCGCGTGCGGACTTGGCGAATTGCCAACTCGCGCTGCAAAAATTGCTCAATGTGCCTGACTTGATAGTCCCTGCCCCCCCTACCCCCCCTCAAGGGGGGATAAAAGGGGCTCTCTCCCCCCTTGAGGGGGGGCAGGGGGGGGCTGTTTTGGACTATTACACCCAACAGCAAACCGTTGCCAAAGCGCAAATCAATGTGGAAAAGCACAAGTTGCTGCCCGATATTTTCGGCGAGTATTCGTTCAACGACACGAAACTGCCCGGCTTCCAAATTGGCGTGAGCGTGCCCCTGTTTTTCGGCTCCAATCGGGCGAAGATAAAGGCTGCCCAACTCAAAAATCAGCAAATCGGCATAGAGCGGCAGCAGACGGCGCAATCGCTGCAAAACGCCTATTCTGTGCAATACAACGAGTATTTGAAGGCTAAGGAAAGTCTGGAGTATTACGAAACGGCGGGCATTGCGCAAGCCGACGAGATTATGCAAACGGCGCAAACTGCCTATAATGTGGGCGAAATCGGCTATATGGAGTATATTCAGAACTTGCAAACGGCGATTGCCATCAAGTTGCAATATGCCGACGCGCTCAATCAGTTCAATCAGTCAATCATCGAATTAAATTATTTGAAAGGAGAAATAAAATGAAAAAGAAAATGAAAACAATCGCAAAAACAGTCGCTACGCTATTGTGCGTAGCCGTTGGCATCAATTTTGCCGCGTGCAAAGGGAGTGAAAAATCGGCAACCGAGCAGGATACAGATGCCGTAGAGACGTGGCGCGCCGCGTCTATCGAAATAACCGCCGAACAGATGACAGCCGTGGGCATCGAATTGGGGCAGGTTGAGTTGAAAAACCTTCACAGCATCGTTCGGGCAAACGGGCAATTGGTATTGCCGCCCCAAAACAAAGCCGATGTCAATTCGCTGACGTCCGGCATCATCAAGCGCATAGCCATCTCGGAGGGCGTGTCGGTGCGCAAAGGGCAAACGCTCGCCTTGCTGGAAAACCTCGAAGTGGTGAAATTGCAGGAAGAATACCTCGCCCTGACGCAGGAATTGACCTACAGCAGTCAGGAATACGACCGCCAAAAGGAACTGAACGCCCAAAATGCGGGCACAGGGAAGGTATTCCAACAGACACAAGTCAAATATGAGGCAGACAAGGCGCGGTTGAAAGGCTTGGAAACGCAACTCCGCCAACTGAACATCGACATCGCGGCGGTGTCGGCAGGCAATTTTGCCACCGCCATCCCCATCAAAGCACCCATCAGCGGCATCGTGGGCAAGATATTCGTCAAAACAGGCAGTTATGCCGATATGCAAACGGTGCTGATGGAACTCGCCGACCACTCACAAATGCACTGCGATTTGCAGGTGTTTGAACAGGATTTTCCAAAAATAAAACGGGGGCAAACGGTGGAAATTTCTATGACCAATCAGGGCAACCAAACCCTTACGGGGACGGTTAGCCACACCAACCAATCGTTTGAAGACGACAGCAAATCCATCATCGTGCACGTAGAAATCGACCGCTCCCAATCGGCACAGTTATTGCCCGGAATGTACGTTACAGCCCTGATTAACGTGGGCAGCCAAACGGTCAAAGCCGTCCCGACGGAAGCCATCGCCAACGCCGAAGGCAAGCAATACATCTTTTTGCAGACAAATGACGACGGTAGAGACGCGGCGCGCCACGTCTTTACGAAAATAGAAGTAATAACCGGCACCTCCGAATTAGGCTACGTGGAAATCCGCCCCTTGGAAACGCTGCCCGAAGTGGCAACAATCATCACCAAAGGCGCATTTTATGTGATGTCGATGGCAAGCGGCGGAGAAGAGGAGGAGTGAGTAAATAATGAGGCGATTAAAAGGCTACAACCATCCCTAATTTCCAATATGCGGGATTGAAATTGGCAATCCATTGCTTGCTGTCCCACTCCCAATCGACAAGGGAAAGTTGCACACCGCCCAACCCAAGGGAAACGCCGATGTTGTCGCTCAAAAAATATCTTAACTCCGGCGATAGTTGCATGGCGAAGCAGTCGTATTTGGGAGGGGAAAAGGCTCTGAGTTCTTTACCAGACTTGCCAGGACTAAAATAGTCAAATTCGTCCGTCCTATATAAGGTTACGGTTTCAGTGACTGCTGTGTTCTTTTCTGTGGCTTGTCCATATCCGACTTCTAAGCGTGGAGTGAAGTAAAATCTGTTAGACAAATGTATGTAATAGGCAGAGTATAAACTAAATACCGGCAAAGAAACTTTTGTTTCGGTCTGTTGTTGAGCCATCACTTGTTCGTTGCTAAATGGCAAATATAGTTCTGACATTGTTTTCATTTTTTGGTGCCGGTATTCAAACCCCACACCCAATTCCCAATTCTTATTAAGGGCAGCACCAAGCGTCAGTCCGACATTCCAACTTGAAATCTGCGACACAGCCGCACTAACGTATGCTGCGCCTGTTGTGGTTGTCTGGTCGGCATAGCCGACGCGGAATTGCACCCTTATATGTGTGGTGCTGTCCATTTGTGCAACTGCCAAAAGTGGGCAGCAAAGCAACATAACTACTAAACAATTTGTTTTCATAATAATCAAAATAATGCACAAAATTACAAAATTATTTTGAATACATCGCTTTTTCCAACAAAAAAATGACTACTTTTGCACCCGATTCATAATTGATAAATGGAAAAGATTGAAATTGTTGAAATTGTTGGGGCTGTTTTGGGATTTATTTATATCTTTTTGGAAGTGCGGCAAAAGTGGACGATGTGGATTTTTGGCATCGTTCGTTTCCTGTTCGGCGATTTGGATGAGAATGTCGGCGAATTGCAGCCGCAAATCTGCCGAGATGCTGTCTAAATCGCCCACGATGAAGTTGGGCGTTCTGCCAAAATGCAGCAGATGCTCGGTTGCCCCATCGCAACAAATAATTCTGTCCGCATTGCGCAGCACCGACAGCGGGAGAGGATGCTCAGGGAACGCCCCATTCGCCAAAACGACCGTCCTAAAATTTTGCAAAAGTGGTATCATTTGTAATTGATTTTCGCCATTGAACCAAGCCCATAACCGACATAACCAGATACACCACATACAGCGGCACGGTGGAATACAACTCCTGCTCATAATACAGCGGCACCGCCACCATATCCGCCACAATCCACAAATACCAGCATTCCACGATTTTGCGTGCCGCCATCCACGTGGCAAGGATGCTGAGGGTCATCACAAAGGTGTCTGCCAAGCCGGGATGCGGAAACGCTTCGTCCGTAAATCGCACCAAAATCCACGCCACCAGTGCAAAAATCAATGCCCCAACGATTGTAAGTTTGACGACCGTGGGCTTGTCGATAAAGCAAAATTTCAGTTCCTCAGTCGCCTCTTTCGGGGCTAATTTCCAGCAATAAAGCCCATACGCCGACATCACGACGAAGTAGAAATTCAGTCCC
>BNTR01000174.1 GCA_025996755.1 Bacteroidia bacterium | reverse complement strand
TTTTTCGATGGTTACGGTTAACAAAAAAATAACTACGGCGAATGCGCGACAGATTGTTACGCTCTATATGCTTTTGAAAGGTATTCGGCTGGTCATTTTTGCAACAGTGGTATGCGTTTATATGTTTGCGATTAAGATAGAAACAAAGCGATTTGTTTTGGTGGCGGCAGCAATTTATTGTATTTATTTGCTACTCAATACGTTATTTCTAATAAAAACAGAGAAAAGAGCAAAAAATGAAGTATAAAGCATTCATATTATTCCTCGGATTGGCACTCTGCTCGTTTCAGGCACACGCCGGCGAGCCGGAGGGTGGCGAACTCAATGTGAACGAACTCATCCTCGAACATATCGGCGATGAATATGGCTGGCACGTTACCACCATCGACGGTCATGATTTCGCCATTCCGTTGCCCATCATCGTGCGAAGCGAGCAGACCGGCGAGTGGCATCTGTTTTCGTCGGCTCATTTGCACGGCGGACACGCCTACGAGAGGTTTTCAATCTCTCACGAGGAGGCTCACAAGGGCAAAATTGTTGAAACGCTGGCTGATGGTGAGGTCGTGCGACCGCTGGATTTTTCCATCACCAAAGTTGCTTTTACGCTGATTATGTGTAGCCTGATTTTGATTACAATGGTGCTGTATTGTGCGCGGTGGTATAGAAAACGGCAGGGGCATCCCGAACTGATTTCGCCGCCGGGCTTCATCGCTTTTATGGAACTGGTGATTATGAGCGTGGTGGATGGCATCGCGAAGCCGTGCTGCGGCGGCGAACATTATAAACGATACACACCCTATTTGCTGACGGTATTCTTTTTTATCATATTCGTCAATCTCGTGGGGCTGATTCCCATCTTCCCCGGCGGTGCGAATGTTACGGGAAATATCGCCGTCACGTGCGTTTTGGCACTGTTTACGTTTGCGATTACGAATATCTACGGCACGAAAGAATACTGGAAAGAAATCTTCTGGCCCGATGTGCCCTGGTGGCTGAAAGTTCCCGTCCCCATTATGCCGGCGGTGGAATTTTTGAGCATCTTCACCAAGCCGTTTGCGCTGATGATTCGTTTGTTTGCGAGCATTCTGGCAGGTCATGCGTTGCTGCTCGGATTGACGTGCACCGTCTTTCTGACGGTTAAGTTGGGCACAGGAATGTGGGCAGGGATGACCGCTTTCTCCATAATCCTCAGCATATTCAGCAGTTTTGTGGAACTTTTGGTAGCCTACATTCAGGCGTATGTCTTCACCATGCTTTCAGCCATCTATTTTGGGCTGTCGCAGGTGGAGCCGCATCATGCGAAAGAAGTAAAAGATTGATAATTAGATAAATATAAACAAATAAAAAATAAACGTTATGTTAGGAACAATTTTATTAGAGGCTGCAGGATTGGCAGAAGTAGGTGCAGGATTGGCGAAGGCAGGAGCCGGAATCGGTGCGGGATTGGCAGTTATCGGTGCCGGAATTGGTATCGGACAAATCGGTGGGTCGGCGATGGACGGTATGGCTCGCCAACCGGAAGCCACCAATGACATCCGTATGAACATGATTATCATCGCCGCTTTGGTGGAAGTGTCTGCCTTGTTTGCGATTGTTGTCTGTGGATTTATTCTCTAAACACTTACAAAAATGGCTTTATTAACGCCGGAATTTGGGTTACTTTTTTGGATGCTGCTGTCCTTTGTGATAGTGTTCTTCGTCTTGGCAAAGTTTGGCTGGCCCGTCATTGTGAATATGGTGGAAGAGCGGAAGGCTTACATAGACAAGTCGCTGGATGAGGCTCGACAGGCTCACGAACGCCTTTTGGGTATTCAAGACGAGCAAAGTCGCCTCCTGAAAGAGACGCGCGAAGAGCAGCAACGTCTATTAAAAGATGCCAACGAGACAAAGGCAAAAATCATCAGCGATGCCAAAGAGCGTGCAGAAGTGGAAGCGAGCAAGATTCGCGCAGAAAATCAACTGCTGATTCAAAAAGAGCAGGAACAGGCGATGCGTGAAGTGCGCAGCCAGGTTGCCGTGCTCAGTTTGGATATTGCAGAGAAAGTGCTGCGGAAAAACCTCGACAACAAGCCTGCACAACAGGATTTGGTGACACAGTTGATTAACGAAGTGAACAATAACTGATTAAGCGATGGACCAAGGTATTATCTCAACGCGCTATGCGCGAGCTATTTACGAATACGCTGCCGCGAAAAAGGATGAAACGGCTTTGTATGACGAAATGCAGTTGCTGAAAGCCAATTTCCGCAGTCAGCCCTTGTTGCGCAGGGTGTTGAGCGACCCCACAATTTCCACCGACGAAAAAATCAAGGTGCTCACCACAGCAGGCGGCAAGCCCGACAGTGCTGTTTCGCAACACGTCATCCGTATGGTAATCGACAACCAGCGCGCCTCCTATATGGAGTCTATCGCGCAGATGTATGTCAAGGAATACCGCCGCCAAAAAGGCATTCAGGTGGTGCATTTGACAACGGTTGAGCCTTCCGACGACGGGTTGCAACACTCCCTGTTGAGCGTGATTGCTAAGGAAACGCCAGCCAAAATTGAGTTTCACACCCACACCGACCCCGGTCTGATTGGCGGATTCGTCCTCACAATAGAAGACAAGCGGTTGGATGCGAGTGTCAAAGAGCAATTGAGGGTGCTGGATGGATTACTGAACAAGTAAAAAAAAAGGAAATGAAAAAGTTATTATTTTTAACAGTGATGGCAAGTTTGAGTTTTTCCTGCAAGGCGCAGGATTGGGCGTTACCGCAACCGCAAAAAACGGGAGGTAAACCGTTGATGGAAGCGTTGAGCGAGCGACAATCGACGCGCGAATATTCCGACAGGGATTTGGATGAACAAACTTTATCCGACCTGCTGTGGGCAGCCTACGGTTTCAATCGCGATGACAAACGGACGGTGCCATCGGCAAACGACAAGCAGGAATTTATCCTGTATGTTGTGCTGAAAGCGGGCGTTTATGTCTATGATGCCAAAGCCAACACCTTGATACTCAAGGCAAAAGGTGATTTTCGCGCAAAAACCGGCAAGCAGGATTTTGTTGCCATCGCCCCTCTGAATTTGGTTTATGTGGCGGATTTGACAAAAAGGGATGCCGCAGGTGCAATCATCAATGTCGGCTATATATCCCAGAACGTGTATCTGTATTGCGCATCTGCCGGTTTGGGCACGGTGGCGAGAGGCTGGTTTGAAAAAGACGAACTGAAAGCGGCTCTGCTGCTGAGCAAAACCGAAGAGCCAATCTTGACGCAGACAGTAGGTTACAAAAAATAAAAATGCAATGAAAAAGTTATTTTTAGCCGCGTTTGCAATGGCAAGCATCGCCGCAAACACGGGTGCGCAGGCACAAACAACGGAAAAAACAGATAGTAATATGCAAGAAGTTTATGAATTTCTAAAGGGCTGCGGCACCTACTTTTTGGCAACAGTGGAAGGCAACCAACCGCGCGTGCGCCCGTTTGGGACGGTGAATATTTTTGACGGCAAACTCTATATTCAGACCGGCAAAGCCAAAAAAGTGGCAAAACAGATAGCGGAAAACCCGAAAATCGAGATTTGCGCTTTCGATGGCAAGTCGCAATGGATTCGCATACAGGCAGTTGCCGTTGCAGACGAGCGGCGCGAAGCCAAGCAGAGTATGCTGGATGCCTATCCAAGCCTGCAAGGGATGTATTCTGCCGACGATGCCAACACCTTAGTTCTCTATCTCAAAGACGCTGTGGCGTATCTTTCGTCGATTTCCGGAGCCACGAAAGAGTTGAAATTCTGACGAATGAACGTCGAAGAACTTCGCGAATACTGCATTTCGCGGGACGGAGCGACCGAGTCGTTTCCGTTCGATGATGTTTCGCTGGTCTTCAAGGTGGAAAACAAAATGTTTGCACTTCTGCCGTTAGACGCGCCTGAATTGCAGATTACCGTGAAATGCGACCCCGAAAAAGCCATCGATTTGCGCGAGCGTTATGCCGCCGTAACATCGGCGTGGCATTTCAACAAAACATATTGGAACACAATTTATCTCAATCGCGATATGAGCGACGAGACTGTCAGGCAATGGATTAGCCATTCTTATGATGGCTTGGATGAAAATTTGGTTTATGAGATTATTGAAAAAGATGTGCCAAAACTTCGCGAGCAGATTTATCCTCTATTGTCCATTAGTTTATAAAAATATGTGAAGCCGCGCGACTAACTCGAATGTATTCTCTGCATCTGCAGCCACTTGGGGAGTTTTTTCACCACTTCATCCACCGAATGGCTAATCCATTGCCTGACAGTCTCGTCGCTCATATCGC
>BNTR01000173.1 GCA_025996755.1 Bacteroidia bacterium | reverse complement strand
AAAAAGAGCTTCCTTGCACAGCCAACATGTCTAATTTATTTGATTTTTGAGCATCTTTTAAAATAGAATCTTTAGCATTGTCTTGATTTTTAAAAATTTTCACAACACCCATACTCTTATATAGGCGATAAAACCACAACGATTTTATGCTTTCTACAATTGGTTTGGCAATTATTGATGCTATAACACCAACACATAAACCAACTACGATATTCCACCAAACTCTGTCCATAAGAGAATTAGTAATCTCATTTCCAGTCACAGGTAAGCTATCACCTACATTTGCTAAAACTAATAAAATATTCATTTTGTGTGTTTTTGAAAGATTTCATAAAATTTATCATATAATTCATCTATTGTTTCACCTCTAATCGTATCATCAAATAAATCTTTATTGTCTTCATAATCTATTTCTATGCTTATCCAACTTTCACAACGTTTAATAAATTCTTGATACTTTATGTTATTTGGAAAACTATCTTTTATTTTTTGCTGTATGTTTTCAGCAATAGAATCAAGCCATTTTATATTTTTGGCTTTGCGACAATCTAAAATGTGATTTGCCAACACTTTTATTTTTTTATCGCTTAGTTTTAATTTATGCCGTTCCTTTAATAAATTATCAATACATAAATTTTGTAAATAAACGAATACAATGGAAGCATCTTTACCGAATTTATTATTAATTTCACTTATTGCTTTAATGTCACTTATTATTACAATTTGACTCTTATTTGACAATTTTGCTTTTATTTCATTGGAATTTATGCCATACTCTATAGTGTATCTTTCATATCTAATATCACACTTTTTCTCATCTAATTTATCTACATGCGTAATATCATCAAATAATTCATTTTTTCGTTCAGCTCGATTAGAATATTTTGGAGCTTGTTTGCACAATCCTTTTTCAATAACTATCTTTTTTAACAAGGAAGTTTTGCCTGAACCTGATGCTCCTGATAGAACAAATAATTTATTATTCATATCTGATCATTATTATAAACTCTAAACAATCTAAACATCTGGTCAACCAATTCATCTTTTTGATTACCCGATTTATTTACTACACTCGTTTCTGCAAAAATCAAGGCATAATCAAAATCTGCTATGTGATAAGCATAACGCAAGATGTCATCGAATTCTTGAAGTTTCGCTGCTCCAACAACTTTATCCGAATGTGTTGCATGTTCTTCCGCACTTACTTGTGAATAGGTAAATGCTGTTACAACATTCTCTTTCCCAAAATGTTCACGGCATATCCTGAACATATTTGGTAAACTTGCCGTAAGAACGAGATGCTTGGTCCTATTTTCCCAATCGTTAATAAGATTTCCTATTTCGTATCCATAATAAATAGGTTTACCATATAACTTCTTATTGTTTTCGTATAAAACATAATCTTTTCCTGCATATTGCAGAAATCCGCTATTGTTTTCACCCTTTGGTCTTTCTGTTTTTATTTTGCTGATTTCGGTTTGATAATCTTTTGCTTTTTCTTTTGCAAGTATTTCCAAATCAAAATAGTCGGGATTTTTGTCAAAGTATTTGAGTAGAATCTGATTATACGCATCTTCCGATAATTCTTTTTTATCTGGATTATCAGAACGTGGCATTTGATTTTCTTCTATTTCTTTTTGCAATACCTCCCAAAAACGAGCAATTCCTGCTTTAATGTTATTGATTTTCTGCAATTTTTCAGCCTCAAATTTTACTCTCAAAAATTCTTCTTCATCCTTGAATTTTTCTTTCTTTTCTTCGTATTCGCTTTGAAATTTCTGTTTTTCATTCTTCATGTAATTCTCAAAGGAAAATTCTGATTCAAAATTCTTTAATTCAGACTGATAATCTTGCGTATATTGCTCCAACAAACTTTGTTTTGGTTTATATTTGCATATTATTTCACCATCGTCACCATCTTCTTCCCAACGAGTGGTATCTTTTATCAATATATCCGTTTGCAATTTGCCTAATTTTTTCGCCGCCCGAATAATATCATCTTTTCCCGATTGAGCGTTGCCCGATACGATAAAGAGTTTGGGACTTCTTTCAACTTTTTTGTTTAATGATATTTTACCGTCAATAACGCCTCTAATAACTTTTTCGACTTGTATCTTGCCAATATTTTCAGTGCCTTCATAAGGAACATTTAATATAACTCTATCGAAAAGATAAATATTTTCAATAAAGACACGATACAAAGCAACAGCCTTTTCAAATCTTGAAATAATTTTAGTTTCCGAAACTCCACCTCTTGATTGTCCTATCTTTTTTTGAGTCTCGACATCAGGTATTATTTCTCTAAACAAAAACAACGACAACACTTTATTTGGAAATTCTTTTTTTAATTCCTCAACTACTCGCACATCATTTATAACAATAATAGGAGATTCACCATTATTCAAATAACCTTGCAAATCGCTTTTTTTCAGACCATATTCATCACCGTAAGTTCTATAAACAAATTCGCAATCTTCAGGAATAGATTTGACAGATACAACATCAATTTCATTTTTGTTATTTTTATCTTTAATCTCAGTTTCGCGGTATGGGCGAGTTACATACTTCCAATGTCGTTTGGGTTTGAATGAGATATTTTCTTTTTCAAGTGTTTTCCCAAATTCAATAATCCTATCGGTAATATATGTTTTACCACAACCAGAAGAACCTGTTAATGTTATTATAAAAGGGGCTGTTCTCATGCTTTTTTTACTTTTTAGTTAAACCTTCTTTCAAATACTCTGCAAATGTGTTAAGTTCTGCCCACAATTCGCCAGTTATTATTTTCTTTAAATCAGGAGTTGCCTTAAATAATTCAGTTACATTTTTTTTCTTTTCTTTACTATAATACTCTATCTTTTCTCCCAAATAATAATCATATAGTTCGTATAATTCTATCAATTTATAGCTTGAGTTTTCTAATTTTTTATCATTAAAATCCTCATTCATTATAAAAACATACATATCAGCAAAACATTTTACAGGGGACTCTTGCCCTCCTACTAATATACGGGGAGAATCTACTACATGTTTACTGAATTCATAGTTCATTCGGAAGACATATATATCATCTTTATTGTTTTTTATTTCTTTAAATGGAAGTACCTGTCGCATTTCTTGTCGCCATTCTCCTAAATATATAGGCACATTTTCATTAATTTCGCTAATTCCAATTTTTGTATGTTCTCCTTGTTCTTCAGCCTCTTTTTTAAAGAATTCTTCCAACATTTCACGTGATGCCGCTTTTACTGTATCTACGGTGTCTTTTTCCATATCCACATGCCCACCAATAGATTTATCCCACATATCGCGATTATCTTTGGCATTCGCTCCTCTTTTATGAATTACAACACGACCATCCCGAGTAAACACCATACCCCAAATCACAACTTTTGCTTTGGTTATATCCTGAAAAGATGTTCGAGGTAATTGTCCCAGACAATGCCTTTTATCATTGTACATCAAGATGATTTCTGTTCTATTATCTTTTGTTGTAATTTCCGATGAGTATTTTTTTGCCCCTAATTCTGCATCAAAGTAGGCATAAAAATATTTTTGAAATTCGTCATAGCGTGCATTTTCTTTGGTAACTTTCTCAAAGATTTCTTGTTCGTTAAACTTTGTCAAAGATAAGGTATAGTAGTAATCATTATCAATATGTATTACAGGAACAGGAATGCGCCAATAACAAGTGCGCAATGAAAAACATTGCTCTTCATCTTTGCGCTCTTTAATATCTCCTTTGGGTTCAATATGCTTACACTGTTTGTTTACCAAATAATCGCGTATTTTTATCTTGGGCTCATTCTTAATCCGCATAAAGCTACCAATGTCATAGCTTCGTTCTTGTCCGCTTACTTTTTTATTAGTAGAAATCAAAGAAGAATATGTCAAATCAGATTCCGATTCGCATATTATTTCTACTTGTAGTTCGCCTTTATTGATACGTTCATACCAATCTTCTCTATATTCATCGTACGGCAAATCGAATGATACAGCACCTAACACGCGAACTCGTTTCTCTGCTTTCTTAATTAAATCCAGCAGTTCTGTCCTGTTGAAAAATATTTTCTCTCCCATATATCTTTTATTTAATTCTAAATATTAATTTGAACTTTGAAAGTGCAAAGGTACAACTTTTTTTTTGTATAGCAATAATTCTTCAAAAAAAAATTAGCACATTCTTTATTACTGTTATGTTAATTAATAAATGGCGAAATAGTTAGAAACCTGTTAAGTCGTTAAGACTTAACAGGTTTTTCCAATTTACGGAAAAAATTTCACCATCGCCCTGAAACAACCGATAGACTCGCCAATGCCGAGATTGGGGGCATCCATATTTTTTTCGTGCTCCAAACTGCATACGCCGCTGTATCCTGTTTCGCGCAGGGCGGCGATGAATGCCCGAAAGTCAATCGTGCCA
>BNTR01000172.1 GCA_025996755.1 Bacteroidia bacterium | reverse complement strand
GTGGGTCGGCATCGTCGAGCATAAGCGTTTCAGTCATGGTGCCGGGGAAAAAGAGGTCGTTCAATTTCAGATAAATGTCATAGTCGTAGCGAAATTTGTCAATTTCCGTATACAGTGTTCTATAGCCTGCCATGCGAGCCTGTGCGCCGATTCTGGATTTCCATCTGGTGATGTCTTTGAAAGTGTTTTCGGCGGCGGTGCCGCCCGTGGCGTGCTGCCAACCGGAGAGGGAATAGTTCCAATAGCGGTCAACCACCAATTTTACGCCGGCGACTTCATGAGTCGGCTTCATCTTCCATGTTTTGTCGGTCGCGTCGAACCACCACCAGTCATAAACCACCTTCACGCCGTCCGTTTCGTAGTCCTTAGTCAAATCCCCGGCTTTGCGATAGATGTAGGGGAGCGGCTCAATGCCCAATTTCAGAGCATTCCAGTCCTTTTGCCAAATTAGTTGCTGCCGCTCCTGTTCGGTCATCGGATTGACCGTGCCGGTGCCGGTGCCGTTTTCGCCGATGGTTACGCGCGTGGAGGCGGAATTATTCGTATCCCCTCCCCCGTCAGGAGTTACCCAGTTGATGATAAGCCCGCCGCTCTTGACCATGGCTTCAATCGTAACATCGTCCAACACCCATTGCGGGGTGGGTTCGGTGCCTTCGTCGCCGCCGGACGGCGGAAATTCGGGGTGTTGTTCCTCCAACAGGTGGGAGGCGCACGCAGACAGCGCGAGCGTGAGGCTCAGCGCGAATACTCTATAACTCGTTGCCTTGCAGCGAGTTAATACTGAAAAAGCAGATAACTTAACCATAATTTGTATATAATGTGTTAATAATTCGGTGCAAAGGTACAACAATTTTTTGGAATGTGCAAATATTTTTGCATTTTTTTCTAAAAATTTTGGTGGATTCAGAAAAATGTTGTACCTTTGCAGTGTCATTAAGGTGGTTGGTCGCTTAAACCGGTAAAGATTCTGTGTTGGATTGCATATCCTTCGTCGTAGGCTTTACCGGTTGTTTGTTATGCGTAATCCATCTACAACGCTGTATAAGGCATATTGGTTATTATGTTTCGTATGTTTTATTACAATATAGGAATCCTCATTTTCTATTTGTGTCTTCAAATAATAAAAGTAGGTATTTGTGTTTCCGTGTTTATCCGGTGCCTCGCCATAATATAAAGCCTCTTCGATTATCCGAACTATGTTTTTGATTAATCTGTTTTTCTCATAATAATGCTTATGAGGCTGATTTAGATACTCTTTGATGCCGGAAACCGTAAAATGAATTTCTTGCCCCAACCCTTTATGATAAATTGTTGTTGCAATAAGATTTTCTTTTGCCCAATTGCGTAAATCCTTAGTTTCGATAAAATTGTTCATCTATTAATTGCCAAACTGCTACTAAATTTTTGCAAAGGTAGTAAATTATTTTTGATTGCACAAGATTAGTTTGCCTTGTCCGTCATCACTCCACCGCCAAAATCAGCCCTTTGAGATACTCGCCTTCGGGGTGGTAGATGTTGATGGGGTGGTCGGCGGGTTGCGCGAGCTGGTGCAAAATTTTGATTTTGCGTCCCGACTGCGCTGCTGCGCTGAACACTGCCAGGCGGAAATCCTGTTTGGAAACGACCTGCGAGCAGGAAAATGTGAAGATGATGCCGCCCGGTTTGATTTTCTCAAAGGCGAGGGCATTGAGCTTGCGGTAGCCTTGCAAGGCGTTGTGCAGCACTTTTTTGTGTTTGGCAAATGCCGGCGGGTCGAGCACAATCAGGTCGTAGTGGTCGCCCATCCCGTCTAAATATTTGAACGCATCGGTGTCGAACGACTTGTGGCACGGGTCGTTGGGGAAATTCAGCGCGATATTCTCATTTGTCAGCGCAATCGCCCGTCCCGAACTGTCGACGGAATGTACCAATTTGGCACCGCCACGCATCGCGTAGCACGAAAAGCCGCCCGTGTAGCAAAACATATTGAGCACGCTGCGGTCTTTGGCGTATTTTTCCAGCAGGCTGCGGTTGTCGCGCTGGTCAACAAAAAAACCGGTCTTCTGCCCCTTTTCCCAGTCCATTTTGAATTTCAGTCCGTTTTCGACGGCAATCGCCGAAAGCAAAATGTCATTGGGGACCTGCCCCGCAATCCCTTGCCCACCAAGCACATAGCCATCTTCCACCTCCAAATCCGCCTTAAACGGCAGTGTGTCTGCCGACTTGTAATAGATATTGTCGAGCGCATCGCCCATCACCTCTTTCAATGCCGCCGCGATGTCTTTGTGCGCGAGGTGCATCCCCGGCGTGTGTGCCTGCATCACGGCGGTGTTGGCGTAAATGTCTATGATTAAGCCGGACAGGTTGTCGCCTTCGCCGTGAATGAGGCGGTAGATATTGTTTTGAGGGGATTGCGGGTCAAGCCCGCAATGACAATTATCGGCGGTTAAGCCGAGTTGCTGCCGCAAGTTGTAGGCGGTTTGCAGGCGTTTTTTCCAAAAATCGTGGTTGATTGGCTCGTTGTCGAAACTGAGGACGCGCACGGCGATTGAGCCTATTTGGCAGTGTCCCACCGCCAAAAAATTGTTGCTTGCCGTGTAAATCTCCACGATTTCGCCCTCTTCGGGGGTGCCGTCGATGTGGTGGATGGCACCGGAGAATAGCCACGGGTGAAATCGCAGCAGCGATTCTTCTTTTTTCGGATGGAGGTAAACTTTTTTCAGAGACATAATTTTTTGTATATTTTGAGGCACGCCCAAGCGTCTAAGGCGGCGTATTTTTGTTGCGCTTCCGTCAGTCGGTCGGCTTCCCAATTGCTTGTGCGCTGACCTTTGGAAATTCGCTCGTGAAACAGCAGCGCGTATATTTTTTGCAAACTCATATCTTGTATGCCATAATTTTGCACAAGTTGCTGCAAATCCACAAACCCCTGTGGCGTAAACCGATAGCGGCGATTCAGCGAGTTATAATCATCGCGCAGCGAGAGTCCGATTTTCAGAATAGCGGGGTCGGAAAGCAGCCGCTCCAACGCCCCCGGAAACGGTATCCGATTGATGCGAAACAGCACACAGGTGTGTTCGGCGGCAAGTTGGACGAGGGCAGTGCCATACGTTTGTCCTTTTCTGAAAGCGGGGCGCGTTTCCGTGTCGAAGCCCAAAAGTGGGAATTGCGACAGGTAGTTGACCGCCTTTTCCACATCTTCGGGTTTGTCCACAACGATGATTCGCCTGTTAAAACGGACAGTCGGCAACAGGCGCATTTCCTCCTTCGTTATTGCTGTATTCACCGTTTGCCGTACATTTGTTTGTAGTATTTCTGGTAGTCGCCTGATGTTACTTCATCCACCCAATCCTGATTTTCGAGATACCAGCGAATGGTTTTCACGATGCCGTCCTCAAATTTTGTTTCAGGCTCCCAGCCTAACTCTGCCGTGATTTTCGACGGGTCGATGGCATAGCGTTGGTCGTGTCCCAGCCGGTCGGTAACGTAGGTGATGAGGTCTTCGTTGATATATGAGATGTCATTGCGGGCTTGACCCGCAATCCCCTTAATTGCCGTGCGATATTCCGGATGTTCTTCCAGCATTTGGCGCATGGTGGAAATGATGAGTTTTACGATGTCGATGTTCTTTTTCTCGTTGTGCCCGCCCACGTTGTAAACTTCGCCCACCGTGCCGCGCAGCACCACCGCGTCGATGGCTTTGCAATGGTCTTCCACATACAGCCAGTCGCGCACATTGGAGCCGTCGCCGTAAACGGGCAATTTTTTGCCTTCCAGTATATTCTTGATAATCAGCGGGATAAGTTTTTCGGGGAAATGATACGGACCATAATTATTGGAGCATCGCGTGATATTGACCGGCATCTTGTAGGTTTCGCCGTAAGCCTTCACAATCAAATCGGCACCCGTTTTGGAAGCCGAATAGGGGCTGCGCGGGTCGAGTGGGGTGGTTTCCGTGAAATAGCCCGTGGCACCCAGACTGCCGTAAACCTCGTCGGTGGACACTTGCAGATACTTCACGCCTGCTTTGTAGGTTGGATAGCCGTGGTCGTCCTTGCCGGTTGACCAGTGTTTTTTTGCGGCATCCAGCAGGTTTTGCGTCCCCAGAATGTTCGTTTCGAGGAACACCTGCGGGTTTTCGATGCTTCTGTCTACATGACTTTCCGCCGCAAAATTCACCACGAAATTGATGGGATGCCTGTCAAAAATACCATCGACAACTTTTGAATCCTTGATGTCGCCCTTCACAAAAGTCAGGCGCGCATCCTTCAAATCCTCCTTAATCGTCCCCAAATTGCCGGCATACGTGAGACTGTCCAGCACCACAATCTGAATCTCCCGATGCGTTCCCAGCAAGTATTTCACAAAATTGGCACCAATAAAACCTGCACCACCGGTTACTAAATATATCATATATTCTTTATTTTTAGAGATTTACGGACATCTTCTTCCGCAA
>BNTR01000171.1 GCA_025996755.1 Bacteroidia bacterium | reverse complement strand
CGATGGTTACGCGCGTGGAGGCGGAATTATTCGTATCCCCTCCCCCGTCAGGAGTTACCCAGTTGATGATAAGCCCGCCGCTTTTGACCATGGCATCAATCGTAACATCGTCCAACACCCATTGCGGAGTGGGTTCGGTGCCTTCGTCGCCGCCGGACGGCGGAAATTCGGGTTTTTGTTCCTCCAACAGGTGGGAGGCGCACGCAGACAGCACGAGCGTGAGGCTCAGCGCGAATACTCTATAACTCGTTGCTTTGCAGCGAGTTAATGCCGATGATGACGATAACTTGAACATATTTTGTATATAATGTGTTAATAATTCGGTGCAAAGGTACAACAATTTTTTGGATTGTGCAAATATTTTTGCAATTTTTTTTGGAAAACGATTGGCAATTCAAAAATTGGCATTACCTTTGCGGAAAATATCATAATAAACAATTTAAAATTTAAAAAATCAAGCCTCATCGCGGGGCAACTCTACGACAAAGTCAATTCCAACGTCCCATTCTATTTCGGCGCAACAATGGCACTGTGTGCAGCCGTTTTAATGGGGATTTTCACGCTGGTTACGCGCAAGCGATGTTGGACAAAATCGCGCTGATTTCGTCAGACAAAGAATTTTTAACTACACGGTGCAAGGTTTGAATTTTGTTTTCAACAAAAGATAGCCCCCTCTGTACGGCATATTTCGTTTCCTCATTTTCATAATTCATAATTTTTTTGTACCTTTGCACCGATTATTTAGTCAAAGCGATTAAATAAGCTGAAACATTTAATTATATTTTTTAATGAAAACAGTTGAAATTGGGCGTTATTTGGACTTAAAAAATGATTTTGCATTCAAATTCATTTTTGCAAACAAAGTGTTGTTAATCAGCTTTTTGAATGCACTTTTTAAGGGGAGAAAAAAGATTGTCGACATCGACTATCTCAATGTGGAGCAGTTAGGTCGCCGCAAAGGAGACCGAAAAGCGTTTTTTGATTTGTATTGCGTGGACGAAACGGGCGAGCAATTCGTGATTGAGATGCAAGTGGGTAAACAAAAGCATTTC
Source organism: Bacteroidia bacterium (assembly GCA_025996755.1). Lineage (GTDB taxonomy): Bacteria > Bacteroidota > Bacteroidia > Bacteroidales > Azobacteroidaceae > Azobacteroides. The sequence continues at coordinate 3,399 of BNTR01000171.1, read as the reverse complement.
ATGGACAGGACTTTGTCTTATGCGGCACGAGCCATCTTGGAGCAAGCCAAAAAGGGCAATTGGAATTTTGAATTGAAACCATTGTACATCATTTCCATCGTAAATTTCGATTTGCGTCCGGATGATGACCGATGCATCAGCTACCATTCGCTAATGGACGAGGACAAATTGACAAAGTCAAGCGACAAATTGCAGTTTATCACGGTGGAATTGAAAAAATTCAAGAAACCTGAGAACGCATTAGTGACAGACACCGATAAATGGCTATATTGCCTGAAGCATTTGTCCGAGTTGTCGGCACAACCGGCTGCAATACAGGGAGAAGTGTTCGATGAACTATTTGAATTGGCAGAATTTGAAACATTAAAAGAAGAAGATATGAGAACGTACAAAAAAAATCTGTTGCAGTACAACGATGTGCGAAGCGAGGTGGAGTGTGCCCGAGAAGAAGGCATACAGCAAGGTATGCAAAATATCAAAAAAAGCATCCAACAAAACACGTATGAAATTGCGCAAAAGTGCATTCGGGAGGGGATGTCCCTCGACTTGGTCATTAGAATCACCGGACTCTCCCCCGAAGAATTGAAAGGCTTCGGATTGGAATGAAAGCTCGCCCTCCATACGGAGGCGGGCTTTCCTTTCGCGCTGCTCTGCCGGGATGAAGGGTGAAGGTAAGCCGACGGCGAAGTTGTAGCAACCGGTGGTGATGCCTCCGCACCGCTTGTATGGGGTTATCGAGCTATTTCGTAATTCGTAATTTTTTTGTACCTTTGCACTCCGAATTTTGATAAAAACATGAAGCGATTATTTTTAGTATCAGCACTATTTTTGGCAGGCGCAGGTAGCCTGTGGGCGCAGATTTCCTTTCGGGGCAGTGCGCCGCAGGCGGTTGTGGTGGGCGAACAATTTCGCGTGAGCTACTCCCTCACCACGTCCGGCGACAAAGGCGATGACTTCCAAGTGGCAGCCGTCAGTGGTCTGCAATTGCTTTATGGACCTGTTTTGACCAGTCAAGGCTCCTCTGTGACCATCGTCAACGGCAATCAGACCGTCCAAATCAGCAACACCTACACGTGCACCTTTTTGGCGGAAAAAGAGGGTGAATACACCATTCCCGCTGCCGTCATCAAAATAGGCGGCAACGAACACAAGTCTAACGCGCTGAAAATAAAGGTCTTGCCTGCAGACCAAGCCGCCACGGCTGCCGCCACGAATCAACAACCGTCGGCGGGTCAAGGCGCATCGGCGGGTGCCGCTCAAAACGGAGCCGGTAGCGATATTTTTGTGCGAACCATCGTTGGAGAGTCCTCTGTGTATGAAAATGAGGGCATTCCGGTTACGATTAAACTGTATAGTGCCGGCGATTTTGGTGTTGAGAATATGAAATTTCCTGATTTTGACGGCTTCGTTGTGCAGGAAGTGGAATTGCCCACCAACCGTCAAATTATGCTGGAAAACTACAACGGGCGCAACTACCGCACGGTGGTGTTGCGCCAAGTCGTTCTGTTTCCGCAACATACGGGCAAATTCACCATCACGGCGGGCAAGGTCGATGTGGTGGTGCGGATGCGCACGCAGCCGCAAGGTCGCCGCAGTATTTTTGATGATTTTTTTGAGACCTATCAGGATGTCAAAAAGACCATACCGACTCCGGCTGCCACGATAACGGCAAATCCATTGCCCGCCGGCAAGCCGGGTGATTTTTCCGGTGCGGTGGGCAGTTACAAAATGACAGGCTCCATCAGCACTAACTCGCTGAAAGCCAACGAATCAGTTACAATCAAAATTGTCCTTTCCGGCACCGGCAACATCAAAATGCTGAAAAATCCGGAGATTAACTTCCCCAACGATTTTGAACTCTACGACCCGAAAATCGACATCCAAACGAAAATAACACCCGCGGGGGTGAGCGGCACAAAAACCATTGAATATTACGCCGTGCCGCGCTATGCGGGCGATTTTGTCATCCCCGCGATGACGTTTTCCTACTTCGATTTGAACACGAAAACCTACAATACGCTATCCACGGAGGCATATAATCTGCACGTGGAGCCGGGAGCGGACGGCAGCGGTGCGCCCATCGTGTCGGGAGCCAACAAGGAGGCGTTGCAGTTGGTGGGGCAAGACATTCGCTTCATCAAAACGGCGGGCATCCGCTATCACAGCGGCGACTATTTCTTCGGCAGCGCGGGCTATTGGCTGTGGTATTTGGTGCCGTTGCTGTTGTTTGTCGGCTGGCTTATCCTGTATCGCCAACAGGTGAAAGAAAACAGCAATATCACGCTGCAACGCACGAAAAGAGCCAACAAAACGGCTTCCAAACGCCTTAAAAAGGCGAACGCCCATTTGCAAACCCACAACAAGGAGGCATTTTATGACGAACTGCTGAAAGCCGTGTGGGGCTATCTGAGCGACAAACTGAGCATCCCAGTCGTCAATTTGACGAAAGACAATGTAGAGGCGGAATTGGAACATTACGGCGCGACCCCCGCCCTGATTCACAATTTCATCGACATCCTCAATACGGCAGAATTTGCCCGCTTCGCGCCGGGCAATGCCGACGAAGCGATGGACAAACTGTATGAATCCACGGTAGAAGCAATCAATCAAATGGAACGATAAGTATGAAAAAGTTAGTTATAATTTGTTGTGTTACAATCTGTTACGTGTTGATGGGCAGTGCGTTGGCTTTTGCGCAGGACGCGGAAGGCAACGAGGCGTATGCCAAAGGCGATTATGAGCAGGCTGTGCAGCACTACGAGGCGGCTTTGGCAGCCAACGGCGAGTCGTCGGAGGTGTATTACAATCTGGGCAATGCCTACTATCGCCTGAACCGGGTGGCGCCGGCTATTCTCAACTACGAGCGTGCCCTCCTGCTCAATCCGGGCAACAAAGATGCGCGTTTCAATTTGGAACTTGCCAAACTCAAAACGGTCGATAAGATTGATGATTTCGACAACTTTTTCCTGTTCGACTGGTGGCGCGGGCTTCAAAATTGGCGCACAATCGGTCAGTGGAGTAGCCTCGCCATTTTCTTTTTCATCCTGTTTTTGGTTTGCCTCGCGGTGTATTTATTTTCAAGGCGAATCACTTATAAAAAAACAGCCTTCTTTACAGGGCTTGCAACATTGGTTTTCTGCCTTTTCGCGAATATTTTTGCATACACTCAAAAGCAGCATCTGACCAACCGCAACACCGCTATCATCTTCGCCGCCACCGCAACAGTCAAAAGCACCCCGGCGGGTAGCGGCACCGATTTATTTATCCTCCACGAGGGCACCGCAACGTTTGCATTTGAAATGGGCGTGCGGCGAAATATCTCCATCGTAGCGCACATTTTTGTCGTCAATATCAATCGAACGAATCACTCCCTTCTCCGAAAGAAGCCTCAACGTGTTG
>BNTR01000170.1 GCA_025996755.1 Bacteroidia bacterium | reverse complement strand
AAACAAAAGTGCAGATTACACACAAGCCGACAGGTATTCAGGTGCAATGTCAGGTGACCCGCTCACAAATGGAAAACAAAGAAATGGCGATGCAAATGTTGCGCAACAAATTGTACGACATCGAACACCAGAAGTTTTTGGATGCCATCTCGTCCAAGCGCAAGACGATGGTGTCTACGGGCGACCGCTCGGCGAAAATTCGCACCTACAACTATCCACAAGGGCGCTTGACCGACCATCGCATCAATTTCACCATCTACAACCTGCCGTCGTTTGTGGGTGGCGACATCCAAGCCGTCATCGACCAGCTCATCATCGCCGAAAATGCGGAGAGGCTGAAAGAGAGCGAGTTATAGATAGCCCCACGCCCGCAGAAAATAGATAAAAAAGAAGATTGTAACACACGAGCAGGCGGTGGAGAGGACTACAATTTGCGCGGCGAGTTCGCCATCGTTGCCCATATTTTTTGCCATGATATAGCCCGCCATAGCGGCAGGAGTGGCAAAGAGGCTAATCAAAACCGCCAGATTTACCCCCATGAATCCCAGATAAATACAGACACCAAGTGCCAAAACGGGCACCACAATCAGCCGCAGGGCACTGACACAGATGACTTTCGTGAGATTGCCTTTGAGCGCGCTGAACCGAAATTCGCCCCCCATCACAAACAACGCCAAAGGGGCGGCGGTGTTTGCCATCTGTTGCAGCGGATAGTCCACGACATGGGGCAGTTGCACGTGAAAATAGCCGCCCAGCAGTCCGAAGAAACAGCCCAAAATCAGCGGGTTGGTCGCCATATCGCGCAGGAGTGTCGTTATGGATAGTTTTTGTTTCCGGTCTTCCGAAAAAATCGACAAAATGACCACCGCCGCCACGTTGTAGAACGGAATCATGATGCCCATCAGCATCGAAATGTGCGCCACAGCGGCTGAGCCGTAGATGCCTTTTGCCAGCGGCATACCATAAATCAAAAAATTGCTGCGATAAATGCCCTGAATGATGCTGCCGCGTTGCCCCCTGCGCTTCACCACCAGCGGCACAATCAAAAAAGAGAGCGCAATCACCACAATAATACCCACTAAACTTGCAACAATGAGTCTGGTATTGGAAAAATCGCCCGTGTAGGACGTGCGAATGTCCTGAATCAGCATCAGCGGCAGCAAAAATTTGAACACGAAGCGATTTAATTGCCCCAAAAATGCCAGCGAAATGAAGTGTATCCGCCGCAAAATATAGCCCGTCGCCATCAGCACGAACAGCGGCGTTACCACATTAACCGAAAACATGAGATTTTCCATAAGCGGGTGCAAAGGTACAAAAAAATATGAATTTTAATTCCCATTATTTGTAAAAAAAGTAGTACCTTTGCACTGTCTAAATCAAAAAAAAATATGGAATCGAAAGCATTAAATAAAGCAAAGGATGTCGTTGATTATATCGCATTTATGATAAATGAGTTTTCATTGGAATACAATCTTTCAATGAAACAATCGTTCAATTATCTTTATCAGTATGGTGGCATTGAATTTCTTGACGAGTTCTATGACGTAGAACATTGCGAGAATCCAAATCTTACAGTAGATGCTCTTCAACACATTTGTAAACGTAGCGGAGGAGAATTGTAATATGAAACTCTATCATGGAACAAATATAGAATTTGGGGTTATTGACCTTGCCAAATGTCCACCTAACCGCGACTTTGGACAAGGTTTTTATACCACAAGTATTAAGCATCATGCAGAACGTAGAGCACAAGAGGCAGTGCGAAAATTCGGAGGTGCTCCAAACGTTATGGAGTTTGATTTTGTTTTGGACGAAATTGTACAGGCAAACCCAACATTGAAAATAAAACGTTTCGATGGAGTGAACGATGAATGGGCATATTTTGTGCTACATAACCGTTTACGGAAGGAGAGCGACCCCCAACACGAATACGATATTGTTGAGGGACCTGTGGCTAACGATAAAATGTTCCGTCAATTCCGACTTTTTTTGTCCAATCGGATTGAATTGCAAGAGTTTGTAAGAACACTCAAATTTCGTGAAGCAACCCACCAAATTGCATTTTGCACCTCACCGGCAATAAACTCGCTGCTTGCTTACAATGAACCGCCTCGCTATAAAATAGAAGAATTGGTAAGCGAATTGTCTGTTGCACTGATGCAAGACCAAAATATATCGACTATTGAGGCAATGAATATCGTTTATAATTCCGATATTTTCACTCAACTTGCCGATTATTCCAATCTTTTGTATCGCAAACCGTGGCAGGAAATTTATGATATACTCAAAAACGGAAAATAAGATATTTGGTTTTGAACGCAACATTTTTTACACAGGGCTGACAAGTTTCTTCACCGACACGTCCACAAAGATGCTGTACAGCGTTATGCCGCTGTTTTTGCTGTCCATTGGGGCTTCAAAGACGACTATTGCGCTGATTGAGGGCATTGCCGAGAGCACCGCCTCGCTGGTGAAGGTCATTTCGGGCAGTTGGAGCGACAAAATTCGCCGCAACAAGCCCTTTATGGTCATCGGATATGGCGTTACGGCAGTGGTTACGCCGCTTTATGCTTTCGTGCGGGTGCCGTTTCAGGTGCTGGTTTTGCGGTTTACCGAGCGCATCGGCAAGGGGCTGAGAGCCGCTCCGAGGGATAGTTTGATAAGCACTTCTGTTACCAAACTTGATGCGGGGAAGAATTTCGGCTTTCACAAGGCGATGGACAATAGCGGCGCGATTTTGGGACCGCTGATTGCCTTTATCCTCCTGTCGTCGTTCCAAATCAGTTATCAAAACATCTTTTTGCTCGCCACCATCCCCGCCGTCATTGGCGTATTGACCATTGTGCTGTTTATCAAAGAGCCGAAAAATCCCGAAAAGCCCAAAGAGCAGGTGAAATTCAGGTTGAAATCTTTGCCGACGCGCTATTATCTGTTTTTGGCAATCATTTTTGTCTTCACGCTGGGCAATTCCGCCGATGCTTTTTTGCTGATTAAGACCACGGAAACGGGCATCCCGCAAGCCTACATCCCGTTTGTGTATATGATTTTTAATGTCGTGTCTGTGCTGTGCGCCATCCCTGTCGGCAAACTTTCCGACCGCGTGGGCAGGGGTAAACTGATAACGCTCGGATTTGTCATTTATGCCGTCGTCTATTTTTTGTTCGGCAGATACAACAGCATCCACATCTTCCTCTTTTTGTTCATTTTATACGGGCTATACAGCGCATTGGTGGACGTGAGCCAAAAGGCGATGATTTCGGACATCGTCGCTCGAGATTTGAAAGGCACGGCGTATGGCATCTACCACGCCGTTTTGGGCATCACCCTCCTGCCGGCAAGCCTCATCGCAGGGCAACTCTACGACAAAGTCAATTCCAACGCCCCATTCTATTTCGGCGCAACAATGGCACTATGTGCAGCCGTTTTAATGGGGATTTTCACGCTGGTTACGCGCAAGCGATGTCCGACAAAATCGCGCTGATTTCGTCCCCTTGTTCGACATTTCGTCCGGTTCAGACAAACAAAGCCCGCCCCCCATACGGAGGCGGGCTTTCGCTTCGCTATGCTCTGTCGCTACTATTATTCCCACCACAACTGAGGCAGCGTGGTGAGACCGGTAACACCGTTTCTGCCGTTGACCGTGTTGGGCTTCCAGTACTTCCCGCTGCCCGAACCGTCGCCGGTACCCCACTCGGTACCCGTCGGTGTAAAAGAACCGGAGAAGGATGTTGTGCCCGTCGCCGTGGTGACTTGCTGGAATGCTACGCTCGCGGTGCCTTGCAAGTAGTAGCAGTCCGTTGAGCCTCCAGCCGCTCCCAGCACGCTACCGGCACGTCTCTCGCCGCTCACCGCGCCTGTGTTGTAACAAGCGATGGCGATGCTGCTACCCGACCCTGCCACGCCGCCAACAAATTGTCCGGTTGCTCCGCCGCTTATCACGCCTGTGTTGTAGCAGGCGGTGATGAGGGTGGGGGCGGTGATGCCGGGGATGCATATCCCCGCTATGCCACCGATATTCATGGTGGTACCTTCCACCGTGGCGTTATTGTAAACAGCGATGATTTTGCTTCCGGATTTCATGCGCCCCACCACGCCGCCGACACTCTCTGTGCCTTTCACCGAGCCGGAAGCGATACCGAGGTTCTTGACTATTCCATTTAGATCCATTACGCCGAAGAGCCCCACTTCAACACCGGAGCTTATCTTCAGGTTATACAGTTTCTTTCCATTGCCGTCAAAGATACCTTCAAACGGAACATTGTTATTCCCTATGGGCTCCCATTCCTCGTTCATCAGGTTCAGGTCGGCCTCCAGTTTGTAGATGCCCGTCGTGGTGTACTTCCCAAAAGAGGAAGGGGGAGGGGGGTTTATCATTTGGAACTCCGCATAACTGCCTATGAGGATGGCACTGCCGTCGGCAAGCATGCGGAATCCCAGTGTCCCGCTGGCAA
>BNTR01000169.1 GCA_025996755.1 Bacteroidia bacterium | reverse complement strand
AAAAAATGAGGTTTTTAAAAACCTTATTTTTGAGGGAATCCCCTTAGTAGCCAATATGTGCCCCCGTCCTCCCCCCCTTATTCCCTTATTCTATTGATGATGAGAAGAATAAGGGAATAAGGGAGAGGAGTAGGAGGAGGCACCATTGGCTACTAAGGGGGACACATATTGGCTACGAGGTTGTTTTGTTGCGAAAATTAGGTAATGAGGTTTGGGTGGAGGGTGTGTAACTTTTTGCTACTGAGGTTGTTTTGTTAAGAAAATTAGGTGGAAATGAGGTTTAAGAACTATCCTGTGGCAAGTTTTCATTTACCCACACCAACCATTATAGAACCATTTTTAATGCGTTGACCCTAAGCAAACGGACACCATATTTTGCATTTTGCAAATAAAGTTGTACCTTTGTCGATTGAAAATCAAGAAATGATGAAAAAGATAGTTTATTCTTTGGCAATCGCCCTTATGATGGGGGCTTTTGCGGCGTGCAGTTGGGATGATGAGGTGGCGGTGGTGAAGACCTACGACAGTATCGTTGCCGAGATGAAAGACATTCAGGCGGCGGCGCTCTCCTCACCGGGCGGGCGTTGGCGCGAGTTGAACACGCTGCTGCACGATAGCATCGCCGGCGTATGGACGGCTGTTGCCACTCCCGGCGGCACCGAGGGCGTGTATTATCGCGAAGTCCCAAACTCCAACGACAAAGGAGCCGTACACCCCATTCAAACGGCACAGGTGGTGGTCAATTATGTTGGCAAACTTGGGTCGGAAACGATTTTTGACCAAGGGCGCGGGGCAAAATTCACGGTCAATGGCGTGGTTACGGGTTTTTCTACTGCCTTGCAAAATATGGTGGTGGGCGACAAGTGGGAAATCTGCATCCCCTACGCATTGGGCTATGGCACGGCAGGCTCATCTTCCGGCTACATTCCCGGCTATTCGACCCTGTTTTTTGAAATCGAATTGTTAGAAATCATTCAATATCCCTAAAAGAGTATGAAAATGCAATCATTAAACACGTTATTCATTGGTATGATAACTTTTTGCGCTGCCTGTCAGCCTGTGAAAAAAGAGGACGATTCCGCCAAAGATGCCGCATTCATCGAGCGGGCGAGTGTCGAGAGTTTCAAGTTGCTTGTTGCCAACGGTCGTCTGAGCGGTGAGGCGATGCACCTGCTGGGGCAGGTGAGCGATGGTGGTGTTTCGCCCGATGGGAAAACGGTGCTCTACGGGGTGTCTTACGGCGATATTGCGCAGAACAAGCGCAACCGCGAACTGTTTACGGTTGATATTAACGGCAAAAATCGGAAGCAAATCACGCATTCATCGAAAAGTGAGGGCGATGTGCAGTGGATTAATAATGGCAACGGCATCGCGTTTATCTATAACGACCAACTTTGGGCTATGGCTGCCGATGGGAGCGGGCGCAAACAAATTGGGATATACAGTAGCCCGATTGAAGGCTTTCGGTTTTCGCCCGACGGCAGGAAAGTGCTGTTTATCAGCACCGTGCCCGCCGTGAAACCAAGTTCGGAGATGTATCCCGACCTCGACAAAGCGAGCGGGCGCATCGTCGATAACCTGATGTATAAGCATTGGGACGAATGGGTGGAACGAATCCCGCACCCCTTTCTTGCCGATTTTGATGCCGAAAAAGGGTTAATCAATGTCATCGACCTGCTCGAAGGCGAGCCGTTTGAATCGCCGATGCGCCCGTGGGGTGGTATCGAACAGTTGGCGTGGTCGCCCGACAGCAAAACGATTGCCTACACCTGTCGCAAAAAAACGGGCAAGGAGTATGCGCTATCCACCAATTCGGACATTTATCTCTACGACATAGCCTCGAAGATGACCAAAAATCTGACCGAAGGGATGCCGGGTTACGACCAAAACCCCAAATTTTCGGCAGACGGTCAATACCTCGCGTGGCAAAGTATGGCACGCGATGGCTACGAGGCAGATAAAAATCGCCTGTTTGTGAAAAACCTCCCGACGGGCGAAAAACGCGACCTGACGCAATATTTCGACTACAACGTGGACGCATTTTGCTGGGACAATGCCCACACGATTTATTTTGTGGCTAACAAACTTGGTACCAGCCAATTGTTCAAGGTGGACGCACCGGCTCCGGTCTTGCCCAACGAACAATCCATCGCGAAACTCACCGCCGGCATGCACGACTACGCCTCCGTGGCATACGCCAACAACACGCTGGTGGGGTTGCGCAAATCGATGAGCGCCCCCCCCGAAGTGTATGCCGTGCGCCTCTCCGACAGCACACAACTCAACATCTCGAAAGAAAACAACGACCTGCTGGCTCAAATCACGATGGGGCGCGTGGAAGAACGCTGGATAAAGACCACCACGGGCGAAAATATGCTGACGTGGGTGATGTATCCGCCCGATTTTGACCCCACGAAGAAATATCCGGCGATATTGTATTGTCAGGGCGGTCCGCAAAACACGGTGAGCCAATTTTGGTCTACGCGCTGGAACCTCCAAGTGATGGCGGCGCACGACTACATCATCGTGGCACCCAACCGCCACGGCGTTCCGGGCTTCGGTCAGAAATGGAACGAGCAAATCAGCGGCGACTACGGCGGGCAAAATATGCGCGACTATCTCTCGGCGATTGATGCCTTGGCACGTGAGCCGTTCGTCGATGAAACGCGCTTGGGCTGCACCGGAGCAAGTTACGGCGGCTTTTCCGTCTTTTGGCTGGCGGGCAACCACAACAAGCGATTCAAAGCCTTCTGGGCACACGCCGGCATCTTCAACTTAGAGGCGCAATACCTCGAAACCGAAGAAATGTGGTTCGCCAACTGGGATTTAGGCGGCGCATTCTGGGACAAAACCAACGCCACCGCACAGCGGTCGTTCGCCAACTCCCCCCACAAATTCGTCAATAAGTGGGACACCCCCATAGCCATCTCGCACGGCGAATTAGACTACCGCATCCTCGCCTCCCAAGGCATGCAAGCCTTCAACGCCGCCCAACTGCGAGGCATCCCCTCCCGCCTCCTCATCTATCCCAATGAAAACCACTGGATTTCACAGCCGCAGAATGGGGTGCTGTTTTACAGGGAGTTTTTTCGGTGGTTTGATGCGTATTTGAAATGAAAAACTTACTAATATGACAACAATCGAAATTAAAAATATAGGTCCTATAAAGTCCGCAAAATTTAATCTTAACAAGATTAACGTTTTTATGGGTCCGCAGAGTAGTGGAAAAAGCACCATTGCCAAAATTATTAGTTATTGCACTTGGGTTGAAAAAGACGTGGCAACAAGTCAATCTCTGAGAGTCTATCAAGATAACAAGACCTATTTCAAAGAACATCTTGAGAAATTTCATAAAATCAAGGGATACTTTAAGCAGAATAGTTATATTTCATACAAAAGTGAAGTTGTAGAAATAAAATATGAAAATGAAAATTGTTCTATTGATTGGGTAGATCAATATGCCTACAAGAGAAGTAAAATATCCTATATTCCTTCTGAACGAAATATGGTTAACCTGCCTGAAGTTGAAAAGGTTGAGTTTGGAAGTGTCAATATTCGTAGTTTTTTGTTCGATTGGCTTGATTCCCGCAAGAAGTACCCTAAAGAAAAGAAGTTATCTATTCTAAATTTGGGTGTTGATTACTATTATGTTGATAATGGTATTATTAAAGAAGACCATATTCATGGGAAAAAGAATAATGGAGAATATGACATTTTTTTATCCAATGCGTCCAGTGGCGTGCAATCTATTACTCCGTTGATTGTGATGATAGACTATTTGACAGATTGGATATATAAAGAAGATATAACTTCTTTTGAACAACTTGAAAAAAAGAAAAATGTAACAAACAAACTATTAGAAATTATGGTTAATTCAATGAAAAATAACAATAATATTCTGGAACCATATGATGAGATAGAGATACAAGCGAATCTATTCACAACTCAAAATTCGCAATTTATTATTGAAGAACCTGAACAAAATCTTTTCCCTGAAACTCAGCGCGATTTGGTATATCACTTGCTGGAAAAGTGCTTGAATAAAGATGACAACCGATTGACAATAACTACTCATAGCCCTTATGTCCTCTATGCATTAAATAATTGTATGTTAGGAGGATTGGTTAATAATCAACTTCAAGGAGAAGAAAAAAAAGAGTTTTTAAGCAACAAATTTCTTTCTAAAAATTCTTGGATTGACCCTAAATTCGTATCTGTCTGGGAGATAGAAGATGATGGTACAATAAGAAACATTCAAGACAAAGACAATATTGTAGAGGAAAACTATTTTGATATAAAGATGACCGAATTAACTGACGAATACTATCAAATACTTAATTACTACCAAGATGAAGAGTGATATTATTACGAAGTTTGGGGCAAATAAGATTACACATCAAGACATTGATAGTGATGAATTTCATGTTGTTGATTATACCGAACGGACTATGTCAA
>BNTR01000168.1 GCA_025996755.1 Bacteroidia bacterium | reverse complement strand
GTCTTTATTCACGGTTTTTTCATTCTTAATTGTGTTTGCACATCTGTTAAAGGGGTTGTCGCTGTAGTTCTTTAAATCATTTCTTGTAATCAACTGTTCTCCCACATCTTGTATTTTATCCCACAATTCGCATAAAATATCAATATTATAGTCGCCACTTTGACTTCCTTTATCAAATATTCCATACCGCTCATACTGCCGGCTTATTTCCCATAATGTTTCTTCAATGTGTTCTTTGCAGATTTTATCCAACTGTATCACTAAATTAATGAGTTGCTGTTCACAGGTATCCGGGTTATCAAAAGCCGTTAATTCTGCATTTATTTTTAGTGTTCGCAGAGTTTTAATCACATAGTCACTTTTCCAGTTTGTACGTTGTTTCATATAAATTTCCCAACTACCGTATTTTTCGACATTTTCAGCATATTTAGCATAAAGCTGATTTAATTCTTCCGGATCGATGTCGGGCGGTAGCGATAATTCTCCGAAATCGCTTACCATATAGTATTCTTCAGTGACTCCTTTCAATTTTTGCAGAAATATTAATTGCTCATTTTGAAGCGATGGGGTCTGAAACCAGCTAAGTATTTTGTGCCTATGATGAGCATTCTTCTCTTCTAAATACATAATATCCGTCTTACTTATTTTGGGGTGTTTAGAGATATGATATTCTACAAATGCATCCCTACGTGCAACGTCAGTACCGTACTTGGCTTTGTTTTCTTTCAGGGCATTTACCATGCGTTCCCACTCTTCTTTGGTAGGTGCAAATTCATCACCAAAGTCAAAAGATGGACCAAGTAGGTTTCCTATTAAGATATCAAGCCTCTCGTTCTCTTTGTAGAGTTTGCGATAACGCTCTTTCAGTTCCTGTTGTTTTTTACTTTGTTGCATCTGTTATCAATTTTTTTGTTCCTGATTCTGTAAATGTATTAAGTTTCAGACTACAAAGATACAACATTGTTTCCGTCAAAACTTGTCGGAAGTGAAAATTATTTCTAATAAATCGGATATTTTTTACACCATTCGCTATTCGGGCATACGAGGTGACTATTTTCGTTGATAAAAAAAGGAGGAAATAAATTCCTCCTTCGCGAAATCGGCCGGAGTTTCCCGTACCCCTGCGCAGAGCCAAGGCCCAAATAGGTTTTTCCCCGAGTCTACTTCCTCCGATATATCGAAGGGCGCTACCTCCATTGTGACGGACAGGACTTCGCCGTCGGTCAAATTCGCACATAAAATTACAAAAAATATCAATAAGTTTAGGATATTTGTTCATTTTTTTATTTGATGGAACAAAGATACAACATTATTTCCGTCAAAATCTGTCGGAAGATGGAATTATTTATAAAAAAAATTCAGAAATATACTGTGCAGTAAAATTACATATATATTTATCGTAACAAATTGTCAAATAAATACTTACTCCACTCGATTCTCTCTTTTACAAAATCAAAATATTTATCATAGTTTTTTTCAACCATGGTATTAATCATATCTTCCAGTGATAATATTTCAGTAATTTTATAGTTTGTCTTTACAGCGTCAATTGCATTCTTATCATTACTGATTTTCCCCCATAACAATATTATTCCTGCCGGTTTTATTTCTTCTTTTGTACTTTTTATTTCTACTCTATAATTGGACGCATTCTGTGGTATATCCAAGAAGTATTGAAAGGCTTTTTTGTTATCTTCATGATGTTTTATTTGGTTGGATTTGCTTAATTCCAAATATTTGCAATTTTCATACTGCAACTCACATTTCATTTCACAGATATAAAACTCACTTGTTTTCCGGTTTTTTAATGTAAAATCCAATGTGTATCCTTTTTTATCATTTATTTTATACAATGTAGGTCTTCCTAAACTTTCATATTCAGAATAACCACTTTTAAAATAAATTTCGGCAATTTTTTCACTAAATACACCAAACACCCGTGAGATATATTTATCCCGCTCGGAAATTTCACAATCAATCAATTCTTTAAAATTCATAAATTTTATTTTTAATAGTTTTATATTTCGGGGACAAAGGTACAACTTTTTTTTCAATACACAAATTCCAATTCCTCGACCGGCACCTCAACCGGTTCTTATCCCCATCGCCCGGTTGTTCCGGTCCACCTGTTCCCGCAATTGCTCTGCAGAGAAGGGTCGCTGCGACATTCGTTTTCCCGCCTCTAATTCTTCTTTTCGCGTCTTGTCAAGCAACGCATTCAATTCATCTTTTTCCATCGTCTACTGCTTTTTATGTTTTTAATTTCATGCCGCAAAGTTACAAAATTGCTGCTAAAATGGACAATCTTCTATCGGCTCCAATTTTTCCAATTTACGATAACATTCAAGGGCTTGTGTATGATTGTGTTGTTGCAAATAGAATTTTGCAACCTGTGTATAAGCATCTTTTGCAAGTTCAGGGTCAAGTTCTATTGCCTTTTCAAAATATTCTATGGCGGTATTTATGGGGGTATCGGTGTATTTGGAATCTTCTCCCATAGTCAAATAAAATTTTGCTACACATTTATGGTATTTGACATTTTTTGCAAGTTCAGGGTCAAGTTCCACTGCCTTTTCAAAACATTCTATAGCGGTATCGAAGGCATGGTCATAACCGCAAAAAAAATCATAGAAAAATTCATGCGCAAGGTGGTCAGCGGACTCTCTATCCTCCCATAGCTCAATAAATTTTTGAAGAATAAAATCTACCAAACCGGATGTAGCTTCAATGGTATTAAATATTGGTGAATTTATCTCATAGTCTGTTTCATCCATGAAAGAGCGTGTTTCAAATTGGAATTGAAATTTTTTACCCCTTTTTTTATTGATGATAATATACAAATTCCCCATTCCATTGTAGTAATTGAAAGAATTATAACAATTAGCGGCAGCCGTACACCACTGAGTGCCTTTACCATACACACAACTCGCCGCCTTCGTCAATGGATGAACAACCACAAATGTGTCATCCTCATACATTCGCTCGGCTTCCGTTTCTTTGATATGGCGAACTTTTTGCCGATTAGATACCAACTCCTTCTTTTGCATCTTTGCTTGCTTTTAATGATGGTGCTAAGCCATAATACGCTTCGCCCATGTCGTGTAAAATTCTTGCGTAATTTGCTTCGTGTATCCATTTGCTGTCCAGTTCGTAGATTTTCAGGGCTTTTTGGTAGCATTTGATGGCTTGTGTGTCATCGCCCAAATGATGATAGGCGGTTCCCATACCATGGATACTGAAAGAATTTGGCTCAATTGAGATGCCCCTTTGAAAGCAGTAAAGTGCTTTTTCGTATTCGCCCATGTCATTATAGATTGTGCCCAATGCAAACCAGCCATCTGCCTGAGTTGAATCCGTCCTAATGTATGCCTGTAAGCACCTAACGGCTTTGACATAATCGTTCAAACCGGCATAACAGTTTCCCATCTGCAACAAAGAGTCTTCAAGCCCCATATCGTATGCCCTTTGATGCCAAATTAGTGCTTCTGCGTAGTTTTCCTGAATAAAATGCACTGTTCCTATCATATCACAATAACAATTTTTATCATCAACTGCACTGTCTAATAGTTTGTGAAAACATTCGAGTGCCTTTTCGTAGTCTCCCAATTCCATATAAGAATATCCCGCATTGTGGTACCCTGCTGTGCTTGTTGGGTTAATATAACTCATCGTTTGATAACACTGTAATGCTTCACGATGATTCCAAAATGCCGCATGAACATTGCCCAAATCAAACCACAAATTATCATCCATCGGATTAAGCGCAATGGCTTTTTCATAGCAATTAACCGCTCCGGCATAATCTCCCCAATTTTCATAAATTTTCCCCAGACGATAGTATGCCGCAGAATCATTTGGCGGCATATATTCATTCAATTTTTGCAAACAAAAATTGGCTAACCCGCCCGTTGCCCCAATAGCAAGCAGCATATTCCCTTTTATAGCCGTGTTTTCCGCATCTCTAAATTCTTGCAATTCAAAGTGTAACTGATATTTTTTGCCGTTTATTTTATCAATAATGATACACAGATTTCCCTTGGAATTGTAGCGATTAAACAGATTACAACTCTCCGTTGCCGCCGTACACCACCGTGTACCCCTTCCATACAGGCAACTCGCCGCCTTCGTCAATGGATGAACAACCACAAATGTATCGTCCTCATACATTTTTTCGGCTTCCGTTTCTTTGATATGGCGAACTTTTTGCCGATTAGACACCAACTCGTTCTTTTGCATCTTTGCTCGTTTTTAATGTAATGCAAAGGTACAACCGCACTTCCGCCAAAATCTGTCGGAAGCAAAAAAAATTATTGCATTTAACATTCTTATGTCATAATTATTTAGTATCTTTGCACCCGATTTATTAAATATTTGTCACAATGAAAGAATATAAAGATTTTTCCGAAAGCGAACCAAGCATTGTCAGTGATGTTGCTGTTGCGTATGAGGTTACCCAATCGCAACCAAGTTTTTTTGCTCCGTTCTATAATAGTGTGGATGATGATATTCCTTTGGATG
>BNTR01000167.1 GCA_025996755.1 Bacteroidia bacterium | reverse complement strand
CAAAAACTCAACAAGAAAGAAATCAACTGGGGGATGAGCGATTACCTCCGCAATCGCCTTTTCGATATGAAAACGAAAATCGAAATGAACTTCCTGTTTGGTTCTTTGGCGGAAGTGAATGACCCGGTAAAGGGCAACATGAAGTTGACAACCAAAGGCTTCAAAAACTTTGGTGTCAAAAATATTCCGTCTCCTACCACTTGGAACGACGGAACGTTCATCGACATGTACAATGACCTTTTTGAGGACAATAACGGCAGCGACAAAAGATACGCCCTGTGCGATAAAACTTTCCTTGCCAATGTGCTCAAAACGCCGTTTGTTACGCGCATCAAAGAGGCGGCATCTACCTCCGAAGAATTGAACATCAATTGGGGTAGAATCTCAATCGGCGGCAACACACTCTTGTACAAAAAGTACAACATCCTTGACCGAATTGGAACATCCAATTGCGCCATTATCATCGACCCTGCCAACATTGGAAAGGCGGTACAGATTCCGATGGAAGAGCATTTCGAAGGCTTGGACGTTGGGCGTACAAAGGGCGAAAACTCGTCTGCTGTTGTGATACGTGAAACTTCTTGCCCCGTGGTTTACAACCCATTGGCGCACGCGATTATTGGAAACGTTTTTGCTTGATGACTATGAATGCAAAAGTTTATACAGTAAAAAGAGCGCATTTCTTCTTGCCGGTCTTAATTGACGGGCAAGAAGAAAACTTGCGATTTGTCACCGCATCAAGTAGAGGCGGCGATTACCGGGCGACATATCGGACTTTGGACGAAAAGAAGCAAAAGGCAATCGAGGAAACGAAGTATTTCGACACTGTTGTGTTTTTGGAATCGTCTACACCTGTTATGGGTGAAACGGAAACCGTAGAAGAAGCACATGATGAAATCTCTGCGGAAGATTTGAAACAATCCGCAACGTTTCCGGACGATTTGATCTACAAAGAAATCACGAACCCCGCTGAAGCAAAAAGGCTGTTGATTGCCAACTACAAGATTGACATCCCCAAGAACGCTCCAAGTGCAAAAGTGGTTGAAGAATCAAAGAAACTTGGCTTGATTTTCCCTAATTGGGAAAGTTACAACGCATAATTTGCTTACTTTTCTGTTGGAAATTCCGGTCGTGATAATTGCGACCGGAATTTTTTTTGTGCAAATATGACATTTTTACACAAAATAATATGAAAATGATTGAAAAATGTTATATTTTTGCAGGAAAATAGAACAAAATGACAGTTGCAGATGCAATAAGACAAGTAAAGATACGGATGCAGGAACTCACACCGTTTGGTGAGTGGCTTGCTAAGACTAATCCCGCTGCGGGTGGTGACCCTATCCCCGTGACAAACGGGTTGCTTGTGTTGCGCCCGACGCGCGAAGAAAAGCCTATTGAAGATTATATCAGAGAGATGTTGCCGGATGCTTTGATGCTTTTGATTGGACTTGTGCCAGATGAATATTTGGAATCCAAGACGGATTCGGCGGCGAAAGCAAGCGTTGTTAAGAAGCCGCAGGACGGAAGCGGGTATATCACTTTGCCGGCGGACTACTTCAGGCTGAAACGGTTCAAGATGTTTGGCTGGGAGCGACCGGTGATGACAACCATAGATGAAAATTCGCCTGAATATTCTTTGCAATCCAATGAATATTTGCGCGGTGGAGTGAGCCGCCCGGTGTGCGCAGTAAGAAAATACGGAGGTAATGTGAATCGGTTAGAGTATTACTCGCTACCCAAATTTTTTGAAGAGCACGTGGTTGAGGAGTTTATTTACATTCCGAAGCCTAACATAAGTGTACTTTCTACATCATTTGCGCTTGACACTCGCTTGGAATTGCCGCTCGTTTATGTGTGCGCCTCTCTCGTTTACAAGGTATATGAGAAACAGGAGCAGGCAGATGTTATGATGCAAACGGCACTTGCTCATATTAAAACACTAACAAATAATTAAAGCAATGGGATACGAACTCGAAACAGGATGTAACGCACACGCAGGAGGTAAATATAATGATATGCACCGATGGAATGCCCCATACGGTCATCAAGAGCACCATGCGCACGAACACCACGAACATCATCTGAATGATAGCGAAGAGCGGCTGCTGCGCGATTATAAGGGGCATTATCACACCGTTGAGGACATCTGGGCAAAATATCCGCACGGCGGTGAGTTTGGCTGGTATGCCATTGTTGGTCATATTGTGCCCACGCTTTACGCATGGTCGAAACGGATGAATGTTTGGGTTTCTACCTGTCCAAGAGAGGGTGAACTTGAAATATTTGCGTCGGGCGATGAGGGTATTGCCTCTATTTCGGGCGTTGGGTATTATCTTCCAAACACGAGCGTTACGTTTTCCTGCGTAACAAAGCGGGGATATGATTTTGATGGATGGTATGATGGGGATACCAAGGTTTCCGCAAGCAAGACCTATACGTTTTCTTCGGGCACTCAAAGAAAATACCTCATTGCCAAGACAGTTCAAACTGAATATTTATTTACATTTACGGACGCAACGGGTGCGCATATACAAACACCGGTACACTATAAGGATTATGTTCAGTATGATGCTGCCGAGCCAATGGGGCAATATTTTGACCATTGGGATTCGCAAAACATTATCCTGAAAGACCCATACGCAAAGAAAGGCGCGTTTTGTATGCCTGACCGTAACGTTGAGATTAACGCCGTTTTCAAATACTACGACTACAAAGTTACGACGAAATCCGTACCATCTGCCGGCGGATCAATTTCAGGCGCACCCGATACGGCTCACTACGGCGATGCAACGAGCACGTTTTCTATTACAGCAACTCCAAAAAGAGGTTGGAGGTTTGTTAACTGGTCATCTACCGGAGGCACAATTGACGATGTAAACAATGCCACAACCGACTTTTCGATGCCCGCTCATGATGTTGAGATAACGGCAAATTTTGAGCAAATCAACTATACCTATACCATCACAAACGGCGACGGAACTTTCTCTGACGAACACAAGCATTATGGCGATGTTGTTGCATACAACGCAGGAACACCACCCATTGGCAAGGTGTTTGACCATTGGACGGTGAGCGGTGTTACGATGGACACAACAAATCCAAACGGCACTTTTGTGATGCCTGACAACGACGTTGTGCTTGTGGTTGTTTTTAAGTGGGAGGATTATTCGTTTACTGTTGTAGGTGGTACCGGCTCACAGCCAGCAGTTCATTATGGCGATACCGTGAATTATGCGGCTGATATTCCTGTAGGCTATGAATTTGTGCGGTGGATTTCAAGCGATATTTACCCGCCCGAAAATGCTTCAGGGAGTTTATCTATGCCGGCAAAAAATGTAACCATAACGGCTGAAATCAGAATGATAGACTACTCTCTTGCTGTTATTGGTGGGACGGGTAGCGGTATCAAACACTATGGCGATGATGTTTCTGTGGATGCCACTATACCAATCGGGAAAAGATTTGATTCGTGGACTACTACCGGAATATCCCCCGAACCACACACGCCGCACCGCGAGTTTTCTATGCCTGCAAACGATGTGGAAATGGAAGCGCACTTTGAGTGGATTTATCATAACATATCGAAAGTGAGTAATCCAACAGACGGCGGTACTTTTAATATATCGGCTGAAACCGCGCACTATTCAGAGCAGGTTGAATTAATCCCATTTCCGGCAACAGGATACAAACTTATTTCGTTTTCAACCACCGGCGGGACTATAAGTTACAATGAAACTGACGGGCATTTTTTCCTTACAATGCCTAATTCAGATGTTACCGTAACGGCTAATTTTGAGACACAACACGCCATAACAAAGGAATCTGACCCCGCGGATGGCGGTACTTTTGATGCTCCGGAAAAGGCGTTTTACGGCGAGCAGGTGCAACTCACACCTATTCCGGCGGATGGTTACGTTTTCATTTCTTGGGAAACCACCGGCGGGACTATAAGTTACAATGAAACTGACGGGCATTTTTTCCTTACAATGCCTAATTCAGATGTTACCGTAACGGCTAATTTTGAGACACAACACGCCATAACAAAGGAATCTGACCCCGCGGATGGCGGTACTTTTGATGCTCCGGAAAAGGCGTTTTACGGCGAGCAGGTGCAACTCACACCTATTCCGGCGGATGGTTACGTTTTCATTTCTTGGGAAACCACCGGCGGGACCATAAGCGACAATATTTTGAGTATGCCCGATTCCGATGTGACTGTTACTGCCAAGTTCTCCATGGGGCACAAGAATATCATTAAGGTGGTAAACCCTGAATTTGGCGGGACGATTCGGGCGCAGGAAAAAGCGCACTATGGCGATATTGTTCCCATATTAGCAATTCCGGCAATCGGATACAGGTTTACTTCGTGGGATACCACGGGCGGGATTATTGAGGAGCCTTACAATGCGTCGGCTGAATTGGTGATGCCGGATGACGATGTTACAATTACTGCAAACTTTGAGCAAAAAAATTATTTCGTAAGGGTAAACAACGGTACAGGCTCGACGCAATACGCTCACTATCAGG
>BNTR01000166.1 GCA_025996755.1 Bacteroidia bacterium | reverse complement strand
TAAGATTTGGGACGACATTCGCCGCACGCGCTTGTATCCGGAAGCAGATGGAACAGGGTCGGGCAAATTGAAATGGACTGCACTCGCATCGGCAGCCATTCAAAACAAACCGGACGGGAGCACCAGAGTTGGCGCAATTCCGGAACACGCCCTATTATGGCCCATCCCATTGAGAGAAATGCAAGCCAATCCGGCTCTGAAAGGGCATCAAAATCCGGGGTGGAACTAAACGAGAACTTAGTTTTTTTCTTCATAAATTATTAGTTGGGAGCGAGCCACCCGTTAGGGCAGCTCGCTCTGTTTTTTGCAGTTAATAGTTGAACTTGCCATTCAAAAAAATCTCCCAAATATTTTGTCAATAAAAAAATAGTTACTACCTTTGCAGCTAATTCAGAGTTTGTCTGCGCTTTTTTATATGTCTTTAAAATGAAGTGTAATAATTAAAAATAAAAAAAGATGAAAAAGGAATTATTTTTAGTGAGAGTGTGTAACAGAGTATGTGAAAAGCAATTTTCAATTAGATTTCTCGCCTTTGCAGCCTTGCTGTTCTGTAGCGGCACTGCGTTGGCTCAAACTTACCATTTCACAAGGGAGGCAAAGACCGGTGGAAGAGTTATTGACGAAGGCAGCACGCAAAACGGTGATTATCCCGCCGGAACTTCAATAACTGTTATAGCAGAGGCAGATCCGGAATATGAATTCATAGGATGGATGGATGCCGACAATAAAGCACTATTTGAGACCACAAAAAAAACCTTTTCTACGCCACTGACAAAGAACTTGACTTTGACAGCTCATTTTTTGCCACTTTATACTGTTACTGCAACAAGTAGCGATGAGAAAATAGGGAAAGTTTCCCCACTCCAACCCTTAATAGCATTGGAAAATGGGACTTATCTGTTGGAAAATGGGACTTATCTGATTGAAGACTATTTTACTACTGCCCCTGCGCCCGGTTATATTGTTAAATGGAAGCGTGAAGGTAGTGATGACCCAATTACGGATTATTATTTTACAATAGACAAGGCATCGGTTGTGTTAGTGGCGTATTTTGTTCAACTTTTTCCTGTTACTGCAACAAGTGATGCGGCAATGGGGACAGTTCTCCCGTCCTCCTTACCCAAAGAATTAGAAAATGGGACTTATCCGATTGAAGACCATTTTACTACTACCGCTAAGGACGGTTATATCTTTGTTAAATGGACGGATAAGGATAGTGATGCCCCAATTACGGAATTTACAATAGACGAGGCACCGGTTGATTTAGTGGCGCATTTTGTACGGGAGGATGACCCTAATGCTCTTTTTCCTGTTACTGCAACAAGTAACGATGAGACAATGGGGACAGTTTCCCCGCCCTTCCGAGACTTAGAAAGCGAGACTTATCTGATTGAAACCTATTTTCCTGCTACCCCTGAAGAAGGTTATATCTTATATAAATGGACGTATAAGGGTAGTGATGAAGCAATTACGAAATTTACAATAGACAAGAAACAGGTTGATTTAGTGGCGCATTTTATACTTGACCGTTTTACTGTTACTGCAACAAGTAACGATGAGACAATGGGGACAGTTTCCCCGCCCTCACAAGAATTAGAAAATGGTCCTCATCCGATTGGAACTTTTACTTTTGAACTTAAGCCCGGTTATATCTTTGATAAATGGACGTATAAAGATAGTGATGATGCAATAATTACGAATTTTGAAATAAACAAGGCACAGGTTGATTTAGTGGCGCATTTTATACCTGACCCCAGTTGCATTCCTTTCGACCAAATCGTGGCGGTGAGATATAATAATGTGCTGATGATAAAAAACACTGAAACAGTTGAGAGCGTAAAATGGTTCAAAAATGACGAGGAAATTAAGGGCACCGGGGATTTCTATTATTCAGCGGGCGACAAGCATGGTGATGAATTGAATGAAGATGCCGCGTACCGTGTCGAAATCACTCCTACCGACGGAGATGTCTTGTGCTCTTGTCCCAAACAATTGCCACTACGTCCGACAGGTTTTTCATCTCCACTGCAAGCCTACCCCAATCCGGTGAAAAAAGGCAGTTTAATCACCATCGAAGGCATCCCAAAAGAGGTAAAAAGCATAATAATCTACGACATCGCCGGTAGGGTTGCGGCGCGCCACGACCTTACAGCGATACACAAAGACTCGGAAGCAATACCGATGCCTGCCACAGAGGGAATATATCTAATAAAGGTCGGGGGAAAAACACTAAAAGTGGTGGTAGAATGAATAGAGGTGGATTTTTGGGCATATTGTTTTTTGTATTGGTCGGCGCAGGTAACGCCGCCGCTCAATCAGAGGCAGATACGGTGCCGTTTATCCGGCATCAATTTTCTATCCACGCCGGAGGCGGACTTTCTTCGTTGTGGAGTTCGTCGCCCAACGTGGGCAGCTATAAACTCGGCATCGGTTACGATTTTGGTGTGGGCTACACCTTTTTCTTTAACCCGCACTGGGGCATTTCTACCGGTGCAAGTGCCGCCTTCTTTAACAGCAAATACGCCCGGTCAACATTCGAAGACAACTATGATGACATTGATGGAGTAGACGCTGATTCTGACGGAAACGAAGACAACTTTGAATATCACTACACCGCCACCGGTTACACCGAAAAGCAACGAGCCACCTTTCTCACTATCCCGCTTATGCTACACTTTGAAACAGGCAAGTTTTATGCCGAACTCGGAGGTAAAGCCGGATTTCCGCTCGGCTCCATCACCTACAACGGTAGCTTAGACGAACTGCGAGCATCGGGCTGGATTGATGGCTACAACTACCCGATAGAGGCACCTAAATTTATGGGGTTTGGCACATTTCAGGGACTTAGCAACACGGGGAGCCTCAAGCAATCGAAACCCGTGTTTTTTGCCTCCGCCGAAGCAGGCAGGAAATGGAAATTGACGCAGAATTTGTCGCTCTACACGGGTGCCTACATTGATTATGGGCTAAATAAGATAAATAAAGTCAATGCGAAAGTCTATTTCATTGATTACGATGCCCACTTCCCTGATAAAGATGCTAACTACCAACCTGCCGGCAGTTTTTTTGCAAAAACAGCGAACGACAACAAATCATTTGTTGATAAAGTGGTGCTGTCGCCAATGTCTGTGGGCATAAGAATAACGCTGGCATTCGGGAAAGTTCATCGCAACCCCAATCCGGACACCCCACCCCCACCCGAAGACACCTCGCCACCGATAATCGCCGCAGCCACCGTCGATACCGCCACCACCAAACAAGAGTGGAGTGAAGAAAAAATTGAAGATGTGAAGCGGCTGCAACAGCCAATAAATTTTGAACTCAACAAGAGTGACCTGCGCGACGATAGCCGAGCAGCAGTGGAGGCAGAAATCCTCTACCTCAAAAGGCGATTGGACGAAAAAGCGCGCATATTAAAAAAATACCCCGAACTGCAAGTACGAATAGAAGGGCACACGTGCGACATTGGCACAGATGAGCGCAATATGGAATTGGGACACGAGCGCGCCGAAATCGTCGCAGAATATATGCTCGAAAAAGGCATTCCCGCCACGGTGATTACCGAAGTAGTCAGCAAATCAAGCACAGAGCCCCTTTTCCCCAACACCAACGAAGAAAACCGGCGAAGAAACCGCCGCACGGTGATAGTTGTGGTGGATGAATAAAAATTCAGCCAATTTGGATGGGGTGCGATTGAAAATAATTGCCGAAATGCTTGCAATTCAAAAAAAAATTGTACTTTTGTATCCTCAAATAGGAAAATTTGAAAAATTCGGTTTTACAGACAATTTATGCCACGCATTCGGGCGTGAAAGCTGTGCTTTCGGCGTTTGAAAAGGGCGATAAGTCTATTTATATCAATGGCTTAGCCGGGTCTGCGGCGAGTATGGTATGTTCGGCGATTTTTACACAATCGGCGGGGCACTTGTTGTGCGTGTTGAATGATTTGGAGGAGGCGGGGTATTTTTATCACGACTGCTGTCAGATTTTGGGCGATGAAAACACGCTGTTTTTTCCATCGCAGTTCAAGCGCAACATCCGCTATGGGCAGAAAGACCCTGCCAATGATATTTTGCGCACGGAGGTGTTGTCGCGGCTCAATGAGGCGCACAAGCCGTGCATCATCGTTACCTGTCCGGAGGCGTTGGCTGAAAAAGTGGTGTCGGGCAGTGCGTTGAAAGGCAAGACTTTAGCCGTTCAGGTGGGCGAAAAAATCGACAGCCTGTTTGTGTCCGAAGTGCTGGAATCTTACGGTTTCGAGCGCGTCGATTATGTCTATGAGCCGGGGCAATACGCGGTGAGAGGCTCCATCATCGACGTTTTTTCGTTTTCAAACGAATATCCGTATCGCATCGACTTTTTTGGCAACGAGGTGGAAAGCATCCGCAGTTTTGACGTGGAAACGCAACTTTCCAGAGAAAAATTGGAGACAATTTCAATTATTTCGGGGCAATCCGGCGAGGGCGACACCACGCTACTGTCCTACCTCCCCGACACCACCAAGCTGGTTTTTCGCAGCGAGGAGTGGGTCTATGACAAGATGCAGTCGCTGTGGAACGAGGAGCCAACCGTTGTGAACGAGGAAACATTTGCATCGCTGGAGGACATTCGGAGACTGCTGACACCGATGGAGGTGTTTCGGGAATTGACGGCGGGTTATACAAAAGTGCATTTGAGTGCACCATCCGCGAATTGCCATCGCGGGCTTGACTCGCAGTATGCAGCCATCTCTTTTGCCACCGAGCCGCAACTCTCCTACAAAAAA
>BNTR01000165.1 GCA_025996755.1 Bacteroidia bacterium | reverse complement strand
GGGGTTTTCGCATTTAATTTCACGGATAGTGGTCGCCCAATGTGCTGCGCCGCCATCGGGCAGGTCGTCGCGGTCAACGGAGGTAACAACGGCGTGCTTCAACCCCAGCCGGCGAACAGACTCGGCAACCTTGCGCGGCTCGTCGGCATCCAACGGCAACGGTCGCCCCGATTTGGTGTTGCAAAACCGGCACGAGCGCGTACAAATGTCACCCGCAATCATAAACGTTGCCGTCCGGTGGTTCCAACATTCGCCGCGATTGGGGCAGCGTCCGCTCTCGCAAATCGTGTGGAGGGCACGCCCCCTGACGATGTTTCCGGTGGCGGAAAAGTCAGCGGTGTTGCCAAGATTTATTTTGAGCCATTCGGGTTTGCGCAGCATAATTATTAACGATTATCCGCATTCATACCACTAAAACCCCGTAGACTAAAGTCTACGGTTAATAAAGTACTGTCCCTGCGGGACAAGGAGTGCCACACAGTAGTGTCCCGCAGGGACGGGACTTTATTAACCGTAGGCTTTAGCCTACGGACAACCCGCCACACACAACCTTCACCCCGCAGGGGTGACACTTGATAGTACCGTCCCTGCGGGACTATGGGAGAGGAAAGGTGCCCCGCCGTAGGCTGAAGCCTACGGTTAATAAAGTGCCGTCCCTGTAGGACAAAGCCACAAATTACTTGTATGATGCTATTTAGTGGCACGATTGCGGATAAACATTTTTTTAATTATTCGCCTCCAAAAATTTGATAATGCGATTATAAAGATGCAGGCGCGTGTCGTTGCCGGGCAGACTGTGATTTTTATTGGGGTAAATCTGCATTTCAAAGTTTTTGCCTGCCTTCACGAGGGCTGTGGTGTAGTCCAATGTGTTGGTAATGTGCACGTTATCGTCCGATGTACCGTGCACGATTAGCAGGTTGCCGTTCAGACTGCCTGCCAATTCTAAGGGCGAGCCTGCCGTGTAGCCGCGCGGATTTTCTTTCGGCGTGCGCATATAACGCTCCGCATACACGGTGTCGTAGAACTTCCAATCAGTTACCGGAGCCACTGCAATGCCTGCTTTGAACACGCCCGTGCTGCGACTTAATGCCATCAGCGTGTTGAACCCGCCATAGCTCCAGCCCCAGACAGCGATGCGGCTTCTGTCGATAAACGGCTGATTGGCAAGGTATTGTGCGGCGGCTATTTGGTCGTCCGATTCCTTAACGCCCAGATTCAGATAGGTGCATTTGCGAAAATTCGTGCCTCGCGCACCCGTGCCACGACCATCCACGCAGGCAATCACATAGCCCTGCTCGGCGAGATAGTTTTCCCACGTGGGCTTATAAGCGTCCAAAACCTCCTGCGAATTGGGTCCTGAATATTGCGCCATCAGCACCGGATAGCGTTTAGACGCATCGAAATGCGACGGCTTAATCAGCCAGCCATTCAGCACATCGCCGGTGGGGCTGGTGAACGTGAAAAATTCTTTGGTGGGCAGGCGCATCCCCGCCAGAGTGGTTTTCAACGCCCTGTTGTCGTTCAAAACGACCAATTCCTTGCCCTGCTCGTCGCGAATGGTGATGAAATTGGGCGTGGTAATGTTGGAATAGGTATTGACGAAATACTTGTAATTGGGGCTAAAATTGGCACTGTTCGTGCCCGTCTGCGCCGAAAGTTTTGTCTTAACTCCCTTTGCATCAATCTTATAGACCGAGCGGCGCAGCGGACTTTCTTCTGCCGACTGATAATAAATCGCCTTCGTGTCGGGATTGAAACCATAAAATCGGGTAACGTCCCACTTGCCCGTCGTAACCTGCTTTTCCAACACGCCCGTCATCGAATACATATATATATGCGCAAAACCGTCCTTTTCGCTCACGTAAACAAAGTTGTTCGGCGAAAAAGCGATTTCCAAAATCCAGTCTTCGGGTATATATTGCTCACTTTTGTCGCTCAACACCTGCTTGGCGATGGTCGATAGGGGATTCACAAAATACATACGGAAATGGCTCTGATGGCGGTTGAGTGTCATCACAGCCAACTGGTCGATGTTCGGCGTGAACGCAATGCGCGGGATATAGCCGTCGGCATCCAGCGGCACCTGCATCTTTTTTGTGTCCCGCGTGTCGATATTATAGACATAGCACGCCACTTGGGAGTTGTTTTCGCCCGCTTTGGGGTATTTGTAAGTGTGAAAATCGGGGTGCAAACTGCCATCAAAGACCTGAAAAGAATGCGTCGGCACATCCGTTTCGTCGGACTTCAAATACGCCAAAAAGCGGCTGTCGGACGACCACGACAGCATATTCGTCTGCGAAAATTCCTCCTCATACACCCAATCGGTGATGCCGTTCAGAATTTTGCCCACCGAGCCGTCTTTCGTGATTTGAATTTCCGTATCAAAATCGAATTTCTTGAGCCAGATATTATTGTCGCGCACAAACGCCGCCATCCGTCCGTCGGGCGAAAAGGTCGGAATCATAACCTTGCCCTTCGTGTCGGAAAGGGGTTTGAGATAGTTGCGGCGCACATCGTAGTCATAGACGTGGGCTTTCCACGAGCGGCGATAAATCCCCTCCTTGTCGTTCCACACCAGAATCCGAAAGCCGCGACTGTCCAGCGCATAGCCCTGAATAGCATCCAACTTGGTTTCGCGCACCTCATCCACATGAAACAAGGTTTCAACCACCTCCCCCGTCGTGTAGGCGCACTTCAAAATCGCCTTACCGTCGGCACTCAACACGGCATAATGCTCCCCATCGGGCATCGCCTGCATCGCAGAAACACCCTTAGCCGCAAACTTCCCCTCCACTATATCCTTCAATATCAGCGGATTAGCACCACTCACTGCCTGCAAAGAAACCATCCCCATCAGGCAAACACACATAAAAAATTGCTTTTTCATCCTCACCATTTCCATAAAATTTATGCAAAAGTACAAAAAAAATCTATATCTCAGAATGTGCTACAATAATTTTGGCAACTTCGGTGTTGTCTTTTCAATTTTCTTTTCATCGCTTCCTACGCGCCGTTCCAATTTTTGAATATCTTCGGCAATCGGAAGTTCTTCCGGTTTGATGCCTCGTTTACCTAACATCTCGCGCACCGTTGTGTTGTTTTGTACATGTTCGTTGGTAATGGGCATTTCGCCCAATAAATTTTTCTCGTCCACATTGTAATTGGTCATTTCTGTCGCCAAATTTTTAGCGGCGATAGTCAATGTAGGGAGGAAATCTGCCAATGGTCGGTCAGATTTGATGTCCAATTTGTTTTTCATGTCTTCCGTTGTATAACCGCCGAACAAAGCAGGCATAGCGCGTGAGCATAAAATCAGTCACTTCGCGTTGACCTCCTTTGCCCACCTCTATCATTTTCGTGACCTCACGAAAATGATCCACAGGCTCTGTACGCAGGGTTTTGCACGAATCCATGGCGCGCTGAATAGCTACCAAGAAATTTTCCCATCGAGCATAACCCAACAGGTTTTGAAGTTCGCGAGCAAACCATACTTCGACTTGCTCAATGCTACCGTCGCTATTGACAAAATGCGCGATTTCATCAAATGTTGCTTTGTACTGAATGATACGTTGTTTATCCATTTTTTTGATTTATTAATTTTTTGCAAAGGTAAGAAATATCTTTATATTCCCAAAATATTTGCAAAGTTACGCAAATATTTTACCCAAAATAAAAAAAATCTGTGTTTTTATGCTATTCATCCCGCGCATAATATCCATTATGTTGAATAGGCAACCGCCTATTGCGCAATACACGCCACAAAGGTAAGCATTTTTTTCTGAAAAATTGCAAAACATCGTCAGAAACGACATAAAACCAACTTCTCTATTCAACATAATGGATATTATGCGCGGAGAAAATAAAATTTAATGATAGAAAAAAAATGAATGTTAAAATTTTAGTGTGTGCTCACAAAAATGCTGCTATTTGGAGCAATGAGGTGTATATGCCAATCCAAATGGGGCGGGCGATTAGTGGTGAGACGTTGGATATGCAGGGAGATGATGATGGAGACAACATCAGCCTCAAAAACAAAAGTTACTGTGAACTCACAGGACTTTATTGGGCGTGGAAAAATCTGCATGATGTGGATTACGTGGGGCTTTGCCACTATCGGCGGTATTTTGATTTTAGAGAACATCTGTTAAAAAAAGATAAATATTTTGTTGGTGCAAGCCTTTTCAAAAAATTGCAATCGCAAATTCCTGATTTCCAAAAAATATTTTCCAAATATGATATGATTATCACCGAGCCTGAAGTATCTTCCTATAACTTGGCGGAACGCTACTCAATAAGCCACAACGGGTTGGATTTGGAGGTGTTAAAATCTGTTGTCAGTGATGTATCTCCCGAATTTATAGATGCTTATGAAAAAGTTATGAATAATAATAAACTGTCTGCCTATAATATGTTTATCACTCGTAAGTCGGTTTTTGATGATTATTGCAGTTGGTTGTTTAAAGTATTGGGTGAAGTAGAAAAGAGGGTGAACATCTCGTCTTACAACCATTATCAGGCAAGAATTTATGCCTTTATGGCAGAAAGACTTCTGCCGATATATATTGAGCGAAACAAATTAAGGGCAAAAGCCGTTCCAATAATATTCAATGATGAAAATAAGAGACCCGGACAACAAAATTTCTTATTCAAAATGAAAAAAAATCTGTGCTTTTATGCTATTCATTCGCATTTTTACAAATAATTTTGTAATTCTTTGTTCATAATTCAAAAATTATTCTTACCTTTGTAGCCGGAAATGAAAATCGAGGTGTAGCGCAGTCCGGTTAGCGCACCTGCTTTGGGAGCAGGGGGTCCCAGGTTCGAATCCTGGTACCTCGACGAGTGGTAAAAAGTAAAACTATATATCATGGCAAGTTACGCGGCTTTTCAGGAGCATCTCGCAAGGGAGATTGACGAAATAAAGAGTGCCGGACTTTACAAGGCGGAGCGCATCATCGCGTCGCCTCAGTCGGCAAAAATTTACCTGCAAGATGGGCAGGAAGTGTTAAATTTCTGTGCC
>BNTR01000164.1 GCA_025996755.1 Bacteroidia bacterium | reverse complement strand
GATAGCCTTCGCGCGCCAAATCGAAGTCGCCTGCCTTGAATTTGCGCAACAGGTTTTTCAAAAAACTGTCGTCATCCCGGCACATTCTGATGCCCTCTTCCAGCACGGAGATGGCTTCGTCGCGGCGATTTAGGTGCACAAGTGCCTCTGCCTTTGAGTGATAAAACAGTTCCGAATTGGGCGAAAAGGCTATCGACTTGTCTAAATGCACAATCGCCTTTTCCCACGCTCCCAACTTGGCGCACACCTCCGCCGCCACGAGGGGGATAAACGTGTTTGCCAAAATTTGCTGCGGAGCCGAGTCGCCCTGCTCGGCGGCGAATGTCTCCAACGCCTCCAATGCCTTCGCATAATTTTCGCTTTCGTAGTAGGTTTTCGCCAAATCCAGCAAATTCAGATTGCGGTCGTAGCCCAGCGATTCCGAAAAATGAAATGCCTCCACAGCGCGGTCAAATTCGCCCATCGTGTTATATAAATCGCCCAGCTGCGACCAAAATTTGGCATCCATCGCGTTCATCTGCGCCAGTTGGTCGGCGGTTGCCAACGCTTTTTCCTTCTCGCCGAGTGCCCAGAGCGACTCGATGTTTATCCAATAAAAATCCATCGTGTCGGGAAACAGCCCAATCCCCTCATTAACCACCTCTATCGACGATTGAAACAAATCTACATCCGCCAGCGCATCGCCCATCGAGAGATAAACGGCATCCAAATGCTCGTCTTTGGCATAAATATCCAGCATTTTGGTAAACGCCATAAACGCCTCCTCCTCCATTCCAAGGTGCAAAAGTGAATACAAGAAATGGCTGTCGGCATAAAAATTGCCCCGAAAAGCGTGCTGTTGGGAAATCACCAGCAAATCGTTCCACAAGCCGCAATTTTCGAGCGAATCCATAGCATCTTCCAGCACGTCGTCGTCGTCCGGAAAGGCGTTCAGAGCCGCCGAAATAGTCAGTTTCATCTTATCCTCTTCGCCGCCATTGCAATAAAAAGCAATCATATTGCACAACTCCTCCGAGTCGAAAAAGCGCGACGGCTGCCGATTAGCCTCCAACGCCCCGTCCCATTCATACACAAAATTGGGATAGGGGCGACCGCCACCGCCATCAAATTCGTTGCCAAACTCCTCGAAGTCGCCCTCGTCAAAGTCTTCTAAATCATCAAAATCGTCATCGAAATCCAGCATCGTTCTCCTCCTGTTGTTTTCGGCTACAAAGGTACAACTATTCAGCAGAATTTGCAACTTTATAAAATAATTCCTACCTTTGAGGCGGCTAATAAAAAGACATATTAAAATTATGGGAAAGACATTATTTGAGAAGATTTGGGACAAACACGTAGTAACTACGGTGGAAGATGGTCCCACGCAGTTGTACATCGACCGGCTGTATTGCCACGAGGTGACTACGCCGCAGGCGTTTGATGGCTTGCGGAAGCGCGGTTTGAGGGTGTTTCGTCCGCAGCAGGTGACCTGTATGCCCGACCACAACGTCCCTACCCTGCTTCAGGAGCAGCCAATCGCCGACCCTGTTTCGCGCAAGCAGGTGGACGTGCTGGACAAAAATGCCAAAGAATTTGGCACGCAGTATTTCCCGATTGGGCATCCGAAAAATGGGGTTATCCATGTGGTGGGTCCCGAAAACGGGCTTTCGTTGCCGGGTATGACGATGGTTTGCGGCGATTCGCACACCTCCACGCACGGTGCGATGGGCGCAGTGGCTTTTGGTATCGGCACCAGCGAGGTGGAAATGGTGTTGGCAACGCAGTGCGTGTTTCAGTCGCGCCCCCAAACGATGCGCATCACCGTCAAAAACAAACTTAAAACGGGCGTAACCGCCAAAGACTTAGCCCTTTACATCATCTCCAAGATGACCACCGGCGGCGCCACCGGCTATTTCGTGGAATATGCCGGCGAGGCGGTCGAAAACCTGTCGATGGAGGGACGCCTCACGCTCTGCAACCTCTCCATCGAGATGGGCGCGCGGGGCGGTATGGTGGCTCCCGACGACACAACATTTGCTTACGTCAAGGGCTTGGAATATGCCCCAAAAGGCGCAGAATGGGATAAGGCATTAGCCTCTTGGAAGACGCTCAAGACAGACAGCGATGCCAAATTCGACAAAGAAATTGTCTTCGATGCCGCCGCCATTGAGCCGATGATAACCTACGGCACCAATCCCGGTATGGGGATGGGCATCAACGAGGCTATTCCAAGCCCCCTAACTCCCTCCGGGGGGATTGGCGGAGATGCTAAGGCGTTGGAATATATGGGCTTTCGGGCGGGCGAAAAAATCGTTGGCAAGACTATCGACTACGTCTTTTTGGGCAGTTGCACCAATGGACGCATCGAAGATTTTCGCGCATTTGCCGGTTTGGTGAAAGGCAAAAAGAAAGCCGACAACGTGGTGGTGTGGCTCGTGCCCGGCTCGTGGAAAGTGGACAAACAAATTCGCGAAGAGGGTTTAGACAAGCTATTGACAGCGGCAGGCTTTGAAATCCGCCAGCCGAGTTGCTCCGCGTGCCTGGCGATGAACGAAGACAAAGTGCCGGCAGGCAAATACGCTGTCAGCACCTCCAACCGCAACTTCGAGGGAAGGCAAGGTCCCGGCGCACGCACCATCCTCGCCAGCCCGCTCGTGGCAGCAGCAGCAGCAATAACAGGACGCATCACCGACCCCAGAACACTATAATCCCGTAATTCGTAATTTTTAATTCGTAATTTTTAATTTTTAATTGACGATGATTGATTATTATAAGGTATTAGGCGTAAGCAAAACGGCTACGCAGGATGAAATCAAAAAGGCGTACCGCCAGTTGGCGCGCGAATATCATCCCGACAAAAACAAGGATAACGACGCGGCAAAAAGGAAATTTCAGGAAATCAACGAGGCGAACGAAGTGCTCGGTGATGCCGCCAAACGCAAGAAATACGACGATTACGGCAGCAATTGGAAGCAAGCCGAGCACGCCGAACAATACGGGCAAACCGGACGGGCGGGCAGACAGCAGCAACATTCCGGCGGTCGTCAGGGCGGCTATTCCTATCAGGATTTCAGCGATTTGTTTAGCGGCGGCGGCTTCAATAGCAGCGATTTCAGTGGGTTCAGCGGTTTTGGTGGGAACACCAGCGGCTATTCCTCGTTTTTTGAAAACCTGTTTGGCAGCGGGCGCAGTGCCGGCAAGAGCGGCGGCTATCAGGGTCAAGACTACTCCGGCGAGGTGCACATCAACCTGCGCGAAGCGGCTACAACCCAGCCCTATACGATAAATGTCAATGGCAAAACGTTGCGCATCACCATTCCGGCGGGCGTGGCAAACGAGCAAAAAATCAAACTCAAAGGGCAAGGCGGACCGGGGGTGAACGGCGGACCGGCGGGCGACCTCATTCTGACGATTATTGTGCAGCCCGACCCCGTTTTCCGGCGCGACGGCAACGACCTCTACGCCAGCCTGCCGTTGGACATCTACACCGCCGTGTTGGGTGGCGAAGTGGCGGTGGACACGCTGAACGGGCGGGTCAAAATGACCGTGAAGCCGGGCACGCAACCCGACTCCAAAGTGCGCTTGAAAGGCAAGGGTTTTCCTGTTTACAAGCGGGAGGGACGTTTCGGCGACCTGATAATCTCCTATCGGGTGCAAATTCCGCTGCATTTGACACCACGACAAAAAGAATTGTTTCACGAATTGAAAAACGGATGATAAAACAACGACTGCCATTTGTGCTCCTGCTGCCGCTGCTTGTGCTCACCACTAATTGCGACACAAAGGAGGCGGAGCCTGACCTGTGGGATTTGCCGCAGATTCAGCAGCACGACACTCTGAATGTCTTGACAATGGCAGGGTCGATGTCCTATTTTATATATCGGGGCGAGCCGCGCGGCTACGAATACGAACTGCTGAGCCATTTTGCTGAAAGTCAGGGACTTGCGCTGAACATACAGGTTGCCCCCAACGAAAGCCAACTCACCGAGATGCTGCTCAACGACGAAGGCGATTTGATTGCCTGCAACATTCCAATAACCATTGAGGGCAAGGAGGCGTTGCTCTACGCAGGTCGCGAAGTGATTGACCATCAAGTGCTTGTGCAACGGGCAAACAAGGGCGATACCTTGTTGCGCGACGTAACCGAACTGATTGGCAAGACCGTTTGGGTGGTCAAAGACAGCAAATACGAGCGGCGGCTCTACAATCTGAATGAGGAACTTGGAGGCGGCATCGACATTCATCCCGTTGATGAGGATTCGCTTTCGACCGAAGACCTGCTCGAAATGGTATCCACAGGGCAAATTCGCTACGCCGTGAGCGATGCCGTTTTGGCGGAACTCAATCGGACGTATCACAAAAACATCAACATCAAGTTGGATGTGAGTTTTTCGCAACGCTCATCGTGGGCAGTACGCCCCACAGAGCCGCTTTTGGCAGCGGCTCTCAACGACTGGTTTGCCGCCAACGAAAACAAACCGCAGTACAAGGCGATTGTCAAGCGTTATTTTGAGTGGGGCAAGCGGTCGCCATTGGGGTATGAACAGAAGCTCAACGTCCCCAAAGGGCAAATCACGCCGTTCGATTCGTCGTTCCAAAAATATGCGGGCGACATCCATTGGGATTGGCGGCTGTTGGCGGCGATTGCCTTCCAAGAGTCGCGCTTTCACACCAAATCCGAGTCGTGGGCAGGTGCCAAGGGGTTGATGGGGTTGATGCCAAACACAGCCATCGCGATGGGCATTTCGCGCGAAGAAATGGGCAAAGTGGAGCCAAGCATTGTGGCGGCAACCCGCTTCATCAAACGACTGAACGACAAGTATTTCTCAACCATCGAAAACGAGGAAGAGCGCATCAAATTCATTCTGGCATCCTACAACGCCGGCTCCGGACACATCAGAGACGCCATCGCGCTGGCAAAAAAACACGGCAAAAACCCGCAAATATGGGAAAACAACGTGGCAGAGGCACTGCGATGGAAAAACATCCCCGAATATTACAACGACCCGGTAGTAAAACAAGGCTATTTCCGCCCGGCAGAAACCCTGAATTACGTGCAAGAAGTGGT
>BNTR01000163.1 GCA_025996755.1 Bacteroidia bacterium | reverse complement strand
AACGCTTTTGCCGCGTGTGCTGTCTGAATCAGATTTTCGGTAGCACGTTGGCGAACGCCTTCCGGGTCGCCGTCGCCCCAGATATAGTCGGGTTGAATTTCTTTGTGTCGAAAATCAATCAAATCACATACCGCCTGACCAATCAAGTGCGTAGAAATGGCGTGCAAACTCAAATCATACTTTTTAAGTAAATCTTTAATTCCCTGATAATAAGCAGGGTCGGTATTCCGAACATCCAAATGCGAAGGAATACCTAATTCTAATCCGTCGTAACCGAAAGATTTCGCTTTTTGACACACTGTTTCAAGGGATAAATCGCCCCATTGAAGTGTGTATAACGTTGCTGAACGTGCCATAATAAATATTGTATTAAATTGTTAGTATTATTTATTTTCTAATTATTGAATCCATTTTACCCATTTCTGACTGTCGTCGTATCCTGCTTTTACTATCGTTTCAATAAACTGCATACCGCGAACGCCATCATCAACCGTCGGGAAATCGAGCCATTCCGGCTTGGGCTGTTCACCGTTCATTTTTGCACGAACCGTATAAGCGAAATTCCTGTAAATATTGGCAAATGCCTCCACGTAGCCTTCCGGATGCCCTCCCGGCGTGCGCGTATTGTGTTTGGCAATATCGCTCATAAATCCTGTTCCTACGCGAATCAATTCTGTGGGTCTGTCAAGCCATTTTGCCAATAAAGTATTAGGCTCTTGTTGGTGCCATTCAAGCCCTCCTTTTTCGCCATAAATGCGGATAGCAATCGCATTTTCTTCCCCTACGGCAACTTGTGACGCGAACAATACACCGGTGGCACCATTGTTGAAACGCAACAGGGCGGCACCATCATCATCAATAGGGCGTCCGGGAGCGAATGCCTTGATTTCGGCACACAGTTCGGTCACTTTTAAGCCCGAAATATATTCGGCTAAATGCCACGCATGGGTACCTATATCGCCCATGGCACCTGCTTTCCCCGACAGTTTGGGGTCGGTGCGCCAGCCGGCATTGTTTCCGCCTTCCAATTCGATGCGATTAGCCAACCATCCTTGGGGATATTCTGCATACACTTTGCGTACTGCGCCAATATCGCCGCGGGCAACACGTTCTTTGGCTTCTTTCACTGCCGGATACCCCGAATAAGTATGCGTCAGAGCCAGCACCAAGCCGGTTTCTTCCACTTTCGCCTTCAACTGTTTGGCTTCTTCCAAACTGAACGTGAGCGGCTTATCCAGCACTACATGAAAGCCCCCTGCGAGTGCCAGCATCGCCGGTTCAAAATGAAAAACGTTTGGCGTAACGATTGTAACAAAATCCATCCGTTCGTCTTTCGGAAGTTGAACTTCCTTTTCAAACATCTCCTGATAAGTCGTATAGACCCTTTTTTCGGGGAGAAAATACGATTTCCCCGATGAAAGCGAGATTTCCCGGTCACGACTGAAGCAACCACAAACCAATTCGATTTGGTTGTCCATAAAAGCGGCACAGCGGTGAATAGCACCAATAAAGGCGTTGCTCCCGCCACCGACCATTCCCATTCTAAGTTTTCTGTTCATAATTTTCATGGGGACTTCTAAAAATACCATATTTACATTTTGATTTTTACAACAGAGCCGAAGTCCATTTTAACTCTGTTCAAAAATCAGGGCAAAGTTAAGAAAAATTTCTATTCAAACCAAACTTTTTTGCTGTTTTTTTCACCCGCCATACGAGTGCATACCTGCCAGGTAATAATTCACACCGAAGTAGGTCATCAGGACACATGCAAAGGCGATGACAGTCAGCAAGTTGAAGATGCGCGGATTGTTCCATTTCTCTACCAGGCGCAGGTGGACGACGATGGCATATACCAACACGGTTATCAACGCCCAGGTTTCTTTCGGGTCCCAGCCCCAATAGCGTCCCCACGATTCGTTAGCCCATATCGCACCGAGAAAAGTGCCGATGGTCATCAAAGCCAATCCTGCCCACAGAGCCAGTTCGTTGATGATGGTCAGTTCTTGCACCCGCGCCGTTAGCAAGAGATTTTTTCCTTTCCGGTTGATACTTATCAGGACAAGGTTGGTTAGCCCCAGCAGGAAACAAAGTCCGAAAAATCCATAAGCAGCCACGATTATCGCAACGTGGAGCATCAGCCAGGGCGATTTGAGTACGGGAACTAAGGGGCTGATTTGCGGGTCCATCCAATTCAGTCCCGACACAAAAAGGATAATTCCACCGAACAGTGTTGCCAACGCAAAGGTGATGGCACTTCGACGGGCAAAAAGCAATCCTGCGAAAACGGTGATACAGGCAACGTAAACCATGGTTTCGTAGGCGTTGCTGAAAGGGGCATAACCTGCTATGTACCAGCGAAGTCCGATTCCTGATAAATGATAGAGCAACCCGCAGAGAATAACAACAAAAAGCACGCGGATGCTTCCCGCCAACCACCGTTTCCTTTTGAACAGGGAGATAAACGAGAGAAGGAGCAGGATGCCGCCAAAAATCAGGTAAAGTTTTTTGCATGAGCGGAATATGTTCAGTTGGTTATACAACAGTTCCGTTTGCAATTTGGTGTTGTCGATGTGCAAAGTGGAGTTCGTTTTCTGAAAATCGCGGATAGATGCAAGCATTTCATTGGCTGCTGTCCAATTGTTGTCGCCGGTGTTTACTGTTTTCCGCACATTTGCAATGTACAGGTCTAATAAACTTTCGGTCGAATCGGTATCGGAAACATGCCATTTGTGGTCTTTGTCGCCGGCTTGCGGAAAGAGATTCAGCATCCGACCATTCGTCAACTGGAAGAAAATATTGATTTGCTCATCTAATTTAATCAGGTCTTTGTCGAATTTGCTTCGTTCGGAAGGCGGCTTGGCGAACACCTCTTCCAAGTCGTCTTGCAATTTGTAGCGACCATGCTTGTCAAAGGCTTCAATATAGGCACATTGCTTGGGGGTAAGATTATAGCTGACAGCAATTTCCGTGTTTTTATATGTGATTAGGGGAACGTGCATCCATTTTTCGGGAAAAGCGAGCAGACTCAAAAGGAACTGGTCGGGATTGAGATTGTCGAATTTTTCTGCGTGGTGCAGTTTCCGAAGTGCTTCAGATGCGAAAGTATTGACCGGCTCCAAGCGTCCGTCAATGGATTGCAGTGGCAATTGCCCAAACGCAGCAGCATGGGCGGCGTCCACTTTATATGCCTGTGTCTGTGCATGGATTGTGCAGGGCATGAGTAAGAATAAACATCCGGTGAGCAATGATTTGGAGGTTTCCTGTAATTGTTTGAGTTCGCGAATCAAGCGGCGGAAGCGGGTTTCTTTGCCGGTGAAACAGAGGATAAAACCAAGTGCCAGCAAGGCATAACCGGTGTAAGTGACGGTACGTCCGGCGACATCGCGATTGACGGACAGGATACTGCCTTTTTCGTCCTTGTCGTATGAAGCCTGAAACAGACGGTAGCCTTTCAAATCAAGTACCCTGTTCATGGAAATTCTTTTCTCGAAAGTTTCCTTGCCGTCCTGAATCCGAACATGACTTTCAAAACCGGACGGGCTGGCAGAGCCGGGGTAGCGGCTGAGGGTAAATTTGAGCAAGTTCACTTGAAAAGGCAGTTGGTGCTTGCTGTCGCCTTTATTGGTGCGCACAAGCATCGTATCAACTGTTTCGCCTTCCCGCAGGTGAATCATGCCTTCTTTCCCGAATAGATGGGTGGTCAGCGCACCTG
This sequence comes from Bacteroidia bacterium, assembly GCA_025996755.1. Classification (GTDB taxonomy): domain Bacteria; phylum Bacteroidota; class Bacteroidia; order Bacteroidales; family Azobacteroidaceae; genus Azobacteroides. The sequence continues at coordinate 1,404 of BNTR01000163.1, read as the reverse complement.
CCAGAATGACTGTCAGTGCACCGTGGATAACAACGAAACCGACTTTGCCTTTTCTAAAAAGCCGGTGTTTGAGTGATGAAAGAATAAAATTAACAATTAGAAGGAGTTGCAGAAGAATAAAAACGGGGGAGTAATAAATAAGAATTTTTGCCAATTCCGTTCCCCAGTATTTTTCTATAAAAGTGGCTATCGCCAAACTCACGGCATAAACCACGAGTAAGACGATAGCCGTTTTATAAGAATAAATCATGCTTTTTCCCACTGCTCGCGCAATAATTTTACTGACGCGGGGACGATGATTTCCTTATCTCCCTGACACCCACATTCATAACTTACGTAATTACCGTAGTTAAGTGCTTTCAAGGCAGAAAATCCTTCGATGTAATTATCTGCTTCTCCGTCTTCACTCGGCATACTGCGGCGTTTGCGGCTTGCAATATGCACGTGTTGCAGGTATTTTCCGGCAGAAATGAACGCACCTTTATCGGAAACTTCTTCCGCTGTCATGTGCCAGAAATCGCCCATACACCGGACGCCGGGATTGTTGATGTCGCGACAAATAGATGCGGCATCGGCAACCTGACGTAAAAAGAACGCTTCGCCGCGATTCAAAGGCTCCAAGATAACGCATGTGCCATGCTCTTTGGCATAATCACCCAATAAATTGAGCTGTTCGCAAAGAAAATCGCGTGTTTCCCGTGTATGCGGCAGAGCCGGTTGCTGACCATTGAAACCCGGTACGAGGATAACGCCTGTGGAGCCGAGTTCACCGGCTGCAGCAAGTATTTCCTTCATCGAATCAATACACTCTTTCCGAACCGCTTCGTCGGTAGAAAGGAGAAAACCGCTGAAGCCGGCGCAAATGGCACTAATCTTTATATCCCGTCCTTTCAGAGCGTCTTGAAATTCTTTCACCCGTTCGGCAAGACCGCGTCCACCCGGTTCAAGACCCACGATGCCTAATTTTTCCATGAAGTCCAGTCTTTCCTTTAAAGTTTCGCCGGGGGCGGTACCTTCCTGAAAAGAGAGCTTCAGTTCAACATCGGATTTCTTCTGCTTTTCTTCTCCTCGACAAGAGCTGAATAAACTTCCCATACCGATAGCACCGCTTGCGAGTACAGTACCGGACAGTGATGTTTTTAAAAAATTTCTTCTATTCATTTCCATAACTATTTATTTATTAAGCTTTACCGGGAACAGGAACAACAAACCCTTTCATATCCATCTTTTTCTTCAAATCCAAATCGGCAGGCGTACGGTCTTGCGAAGAAGCCGAAATCTGTTCCCAGGTAACTTCCGAGCCGGTATAAGCCGATTCGCGTCCCATAACGGCAGCCAAGGTAGAAACTCCCAGGTCGGTAGCCATATCAATGGTTTTGTTGGCACGGATATGATTCACCCAGT
>BNTR01000162.1 GCA_025996755.1 Bacteroidia bacterium | reverse complement strand
GGCGATGAAAAGGCGATGATTCGCTTCGATATGTCGGAGTTTAAGGAGGAACATTCGGCGGCGTTGCTCTACGGTGCGCCTCCGGGCTATGTGGGCTACGAGGAGGGCGGATTGCTGGTAAACAAAATCCGCCAACAACCCTATTCGGTGGTGCTTTTCGACGAAATTGAAAAGGCGCACGCCTCCGTTTACGACATTTTCCTGCAAATTATGGACGAGGGCAAACTGCACGACCGCCTTGGCAAGGAGGGCGATTTTTCCAACGCCATCGTGATTTTCACGTCCAACGTGGGCGCAGAATGGCTTGACAAGCATTTCCGTCCCGAATTTTTAGCCCGCCTCACCGAAATTGTGCCCTTTCAGCCCATCAACGACGAGATGCTACTCCGCATTTTTGACATTCAACTGCGCAGCCTCCACGAAGCCCTCCACAAGCAAGGCATCACGCTGACCATCGGCGAAGAAACGCGCGACAGGCTCGCCCACCGCGGATTTACGCCCAAATACGGCGCACGACAAATTGCCGGCACCATCCGCAACGAACTCCGCCGCCCCATTTCGCGCCTGCTGGTCAAGGATGAACTGCAAGCGGGGCACACGCTGACGATTTCGCACGACATCAACGGCGAACTTATCCGCGAAATATCTCAATCCAATGCTTTCTCCACCTCCTCGAGCGAAAAACCCTTGCCACAAGCGTAGCGCATAAGTTTCAGGCGGATTTCGTAATCGCTTTTGCCCTGCACGGTTTTGCGCTTGGCGGCTAAGAGTTGGCGCAACTGCCGGAGGGTGTCGTCGGGGTTGAGGTGGCTGAGGGCTTCGCGAATGAGGTGGTCGGGAAGTTGCTTTTTCTTCAATTCGTAGCGGATTTTGTGCAGCCCCCAATGGCTGTAGAGCGATTTGTCGTGCACGAAGGCGGCGCAAAAACGGGCTTCGTCCACAAACTTTTCTTTTTGCAGGTGCGCGAGCAGTTTGTTGCGGTCGGCGGCGGGCAATTCATATACGTCCATCTTTTTGCGTATGTCGCTCACACACAGTTCTTTACGGCTGCATTGTGCCGCCAAACGGTGCAATGCCTGCTCGTAAGTGATTGTTTTTCGGGGTTTTACTGATTTTTCCATTCGGCTTGAATAAAACGTTCTTTTTTTGAAATATCTTGAATAATTTTGACCTCCGCATAGCCCTTTTGGCGCAGCAGAGCGGCGATTTCTTGTCCAAAACGCGCATTGATTTCAAAGAACAATTGCCCGCAGGGGCGCAACATCTTGCACCCCATCGCCGCAATGCGCTCATAAAACAGAAGTGGCTCATTTTCAGGCACAAACAATGCCCCGTGCGGCTCATAATCCAATACATTGGGGTGCATTTCAGCCTTTTCCGACGGCACGATGTAGGGCGGATTGCTCACGATTAGGTCAAAGGCGGCGGGTGAAGGGTGTGGGGTGAAGGGTGAAAGGTGCGAGGTGATGGGTGCGGGGGATAAAATGTCGTGTTGGAAAAAATGCACGTTTACCTGATTGTCGGCAGCATTTTTTCGCGCAATGTCCAACGCTTTTGGGGAAATATCCAGCGCATACACCTCTGTATCAGGCAAATGCTTCGCCAATGCAATCGCAATGCAGCCCGACCCTGTCCCAATATCCAGCAAACACCCCCGCACCCCGCACCCGCGAAGGAGCAAATCCACCAATTCTTCCGTTTCAGGGCGCGGAATAAGCACATTTTCATCGACCGCCAAGCGCAAGCCGTAAAATTCCGTTTCGCCCAATACATATTGGACAGGGCGATTTTTCTTCAATTCGGCGACAATCTTTCTGACAGCATCCACTTGATTATCAGATAATTGCATATCTTTGTCGCGCAGCAGGGCGTGCCTGTCTTTTTGGCACACCGATTGCAGCACGAAATAGCTGAGCGCATCCACCTCCTGCGGGGGCAACGCCCCTACGGATAACTCTCCCCTGATATATTGCAACATTTGCCTCATGGGGCAAAGTTAGTGAAAATTTTGTACTTTTGCGCTATGTTTTACGCACCCGACATAGCCACTTCGCCGGTGCTTCCCGAAGCGGAGGCGCAGCATTGTGTCCGCGTTTTGCGCAAGCAGACGGGCGAGAATATCGACATTACGGACGGTAAGGGGCATTTTTATACGGCGGAAATCACGGACGCGCATCCCAAACATTGCGCCGTGAGGATTGTGGAAACGCGCACCCAGCCGCCTCTGTGGCACAATCGGGTGGAAATTGCCATCGCGCCCACCAAAAATATTGACCGCATCGAATGGTTTGCCGAAAAGGCGACCGAGATTGGCATCGACAAAATCACGCTGCTGAAAACGCACCACTCCGAGCGCAAGGACGTGAAAACAGACCGCATCCACAAGATTTTGGTGTCCGCCATGAAGCAATCGCAGAAAGCTACTCTGCCGGAAATTCAGGGGATGACCGATTTTCAGCGGTTTGTTGGGCAACCGTTTGAGGGACAGAAATACATTGCCCACTGCAATGAGGGCGAAAAACCGCTGTTGAGTGCGCTCTACGGGGGGATTGCGGGTCACGCCCGCAATGACAATGCACTAATTTTGATTGGTCCCGAAGGCGATTTCAGCGAGGAAGAAGTGGCGGAGGCACTCAAACACGGTTTTCAAGCCATTTCCTTAGGCGACAGCCGCCTGCGCACGGAAACTGCCGCCCTCTATGCCCTGCAAACCATCCATATTGTCAATCAACTTTCGGCACAAAGCCGTTGACCGACTTGCCGAAACTTAGCAATTCGCGCACGGTGGACGAACTGACGTGGGATAATGCCGGCTCTGTGAACAGCACCACGGTTTCGATTCCGGCTATTTGGCGGTTGATGTCGGCAGTGTTTTTCTCATTTTCAAAATCGTTGATGGAGCGAATGCCGCGCAGAATAAAATGCGCACCTGCAGACTTGGCAAAATCGACCGTCAGCCCCGTGTAGGACTGCACCGAAACGCGCGGATTGTCTTTAAACAGGCGCGTAATCATCTCCACGCGCTGTTCCAGCGAGAAATAGGTCTGCTTGTTGGGATTGATGCCGATGGCGACCACGATTTCGTCCACCAGCGACAGCCCGCGCTCCACGATGGAGAGATGCCCGATGGTGAACGGGTCGAATGTGCCGGGGAAGATTGCTTTTTTGCTATAATTCAACATCTTCTTCAATGCGTAAGTTGTTGATAATGAACACTTGCCTGTCCATCGTGTTTTTGCCCATATAAAATTCGAGCATTTCTCTGATGGTATCCGATTTTTTCATGCTGATGGGGTCTAAGCGGATGTCTTTGCCGATGAAGTTTTTAAATTCCGATGGCGAGATTTCCCCCAGCCCTTTGAATCGGGTGATTTCGGGGTTGACGCCCAATTTTTTCATCGCATTCAATCGTTCTTCTTCCGAATAGCAATAGATAGTTTCCTGCTTGTTGCGGATGCGGAAAAGGGGCGTTTGGAGGATGTGTACGTGATTATTTTTGATTAATTCCGGGAAAAATTGCAGGAAAAACGAGATGAGCAGCAGGCGGATGTGCATCCCGTCTACGTCGGCATCGGTGGCGATGATGACCTTGTTGTAGCGCAATCCTTCCAGCCCGTCCTCGATGTTTAATGCGGCTTGCAGGAGATTAAATTCCTCGTTTTCGTACACGATTTTCTTTGTTAAACCAAAGGTATTCAATGGTTTACCGCGCAGGCTGAACACCGCTTGATAGTTTGGGTCGCGACTTTGGGTGATTGAGCCGCTCGCCGAGTCGCCCTCCGTGATGAAGATGCACGTTTCGTTGAGGCTTTTTTCGCCTTTGGGGTCGGTGTCGGTGAAGTGCAGGCGGCAGTCGCGCAACTTTTTGTTGTGCAGATTGGACTTTTTGGCGCGTTCTTTTGCCAATTTCGTAACGCCGGCGATGGCTTTGCGTTCGCGTTCCGAATCGACGATTTTTTTCAGCAGCGTTTCGGACGTTTCCGGCGTGCGGTGCAGGTAGTTGTCCAACTCTTTTTTGAGGAAATCGCTGATAAATTTGGTAACCGACGGACCCTCCGGACCGATGTCTTTCGACCCCAACTTGGTCTTCGTCTGCGATTCAAACACCGGCTCCTCCACCTTGATGGCGATGGCGGCGGTGATGCCCATACGGATGTCGGAATACTCGAAACTTTTGTTGTAATATTCCTTGATGACACGCGCCACCGCCTCCTTGAATGCCGCGAGATGCGTGCCGCCCTGCGTCGTATATTGCCCATTGACAAACGAATAGTACTCCTCGCCGTATTGATTGGCGTGCGTGATGGCAATTTCGATGTCGTCGCCCTGCAAATGGATGATGGGGTAGAGTGCTTCGGCGGTCATATTCTCGTTCAGGAGGTCTTCCAACCCGTTTTTCGAGAAAAATTTCTTGCCGTTGTAGTTAATTGTCAGTCCGGCGTTGAGAAACACATAGTTTTTCAGCAGCGGCTCCACATATTTATCCTCAAAATGATAGCCCTTAAAAATTTCGTCGTCGGGCGTGAAGCGCACCAGCGTCCCGTTACCCTCTTTGGAGGTAGTCTGAGCCGGGTCGTCCACAATTGCCGCGCGCGAATATTCAATAGTTTTCACTTGTCCGTCGCGAAAACTATGCACTAACATATTGGACGACAGCGCATTAACGGCTTTAATCCCCACGCCGTTCATCCCCACGGACTTTTTGAACGCCTTGGAATCATATTTCCCGCCGGTGTTCATCTGCGAGGTCACGTCCACCACTTTTCCCAACGGGATGCCGCGTCCAAAGTCGCGCACAGTAACCACCCCGTTGGCAATCGTAATATCCACCGACTTGCCATAGCCCATCATATACTCGTCCATAGCATTGTCGAGCACCTCTTTCAGCAGCACATAAATCCCATCGTCGGCATAACTGCCATCGCCCAACTTGCCAATATACATCCCCGGACGGAGGCGAATATGCTCCCACCAGTCGAGTTTGACAATGTTCTCCTCATCATACTTTACTTCTTCCACCATTTTCTCAAAATTTCGTGCAAAATTAGATAAAAATCACGAGATATGCAAGCGTATGAATAAAAAGTCAATACCAGCCATCCTTTTCGGGCATACAGCCTACCGAACTCGAAGTACAATTGCTACCTTTGTAGCGTGATTATAAACTAATTGTTAAACAACTAATTAAGTATGCTTATGAACAGATGTTGTGGTCTT
>BNTR01000161.1 GCA_025996755.1 Bacteroidia bacterium | reverse complement strand
GTGAGATTGTATGACAAAACGCCGCTTCACAGGGCTAATTTTGAGCGGTTGGTGGACAAGCAGGCTTACGACAGCGTGCTGTTTCATCGCGTGATTCAGAATTTTATGATTCAGACCGGCGATTTGAGTACGCGAACAAGCCCCGCTTCCGCAGCACAACAGGGCGATGGCGAAACCATCCCCGCCGAATTTGTGCCGGAATACATCCACAAGAAGGGTGCGCTGGCGGCGGCTCGCACGGGCGATTTTGTCAATCCCGAACGACGCTCCTCGCCCACGCAGTTCTACATCGTGGAAGGGCAACCCTTTGGCGAAGCCGACTTGGACGCGATGGGTGCGCGCACCGGCAGGACGTACTCGCCCGAAGAAAAGGAAATCTACCAAACATTGGGCGGCACCCCGCACTTGGACGGTGCCTACACCGTGTTTGGCGAAGTAACCGACGGCTTGGACGTGGTCGAAACAATCGCACACACACCCACCGCCCCCGGCGACCGTCCGGAGGAAGACATCCGCATCCTCAGCATCAAGAAGCACTAAATGAAAGTCCTCATCACCGGAGCGAGCGGTTTCATCGGCAGTTTTTTGGTTGAGCAAGCCCTCGGCGAAGGGATGGAAACGTGGGCGGGCATTCGCAAAAGCAGTAGCAAAGCGTTTTTGCAGGATGCCCGTATCCGCTTCATCGATCTGCACTATGCGGATAAAGCCAGCCTGAAACAGCAAATCGCGGCGCACGCTGCCGAGCACGGAGCGTGGGACTATGTGATTCACAATGCGGGCGTAACCAAATGTTTGCAAACATCTGATTTTGAGCGTATTAACTATCTATACACCAAGCATCTGCTCGAGGCATTGCAGGAAACGGGCAATGTGCCGAAAAAATTTCTGCTGATGAGTAGCCTCAGTGCGCACAAAGAAGGTCTGCAAACGGCTTACGGCGACAGCAAACGCCACGCAGAAGCCTTCCTGCAAGCACAGAGCAATGTGCCGCACGTGATTTTTTGCCCAACGGGCGTATATGGTCCGCGCGACAAAGACTATTTTCTGATGCTCAAAACCATCCGGAGCGGTCTGGATGTCGTTGCCGGATTTGAACCGCAGCGGCTGACTTTCATCTATGTCAAAGACTTGGCGCGGGCAGCATTTCTCGCGCTGCAATGCCAAACAAATAAGGGCGGGATAAATCCACACCCCTACGAAATTTCCGATGGAAGGGTCTATTTTGACACCGAATACACCGCCATCGCAAAAGCCGCCTTGGGGCAAAAACACACGCTGAAAATTCGCGTCCCATTGGCAGTCTTGAAAGCAGTGTGCCAAATCTCCGAAAAAATTGCGCACCTCACAGGGAAGCCGGCGACCTTGAACAGCGACAAATACCGCATCATGGCGCAACGCGACTGGACGTGCAACAGTGCGCCCGCCGAAGCAGATTTCGGCTTCCGAGCCGATTACGACCTCACGCGCGGCATGGCGGAATGCGTAGCGTGGTATCGAGCCAATGGGTGGCTGTGATTTGGCAGTTTCAAAAATAACTTGTACCTTTGCCGCATAAAAAATTAAAGTTATGAAAAAAAATTTGGTGTTCAACTTCATTTCTTGCAGTGATATTGTGTTGCAAAAAACGTTTCCTTATTACATCGGCAAGATACACGACATGTCTGCTTCGATTGTGTATCGCCAAGATGCCGGGAGCCTGCACCTGCCTGCCGAGCACAAGGGGGTTAAGCTCATCCCCTTGAAATTCAGGAGCAATGGAGAATGTTTCTCTTTTAGGGGGGAATGGTACTTTTTTTGGTACTTTTTCAAACATGCGAAAGAAATAGACGTTTTAATCAGACATCACTATTCGTATCAAACCGCCATAATCGGGTGGCTCTACAAATGGCGAAATCCGCACGGAATTTTTCACATTTTTTGCGATGGATACGGCGTTTGGCAATCTTTGCTTCGGGATGAAACCAAACTGTCAATTAGAATAAAGAATTGGTTCATTCGCCAAATTTTGAACAAAGCAGGTGAAATCGCAGACAAAGTGTCAATTGAACTGCTGGATATATACCAATTTTTACAGAAGCAGAAACCATTTTTAAAAACACCGGAAAAATTGATTTTGATGCGCTGGGGCATTGACGAAGAGGTCATAGAAGCAAGCGGTATGCAGGAAATCCCTGTCGCTCAAAAAGAAAACCTGATTATCTCTGTCGGTCGTCACGGGTCGAAACAAAAAAATACCGAACTCCTGTTGGAGGCTCTGAAAAAGGTGGATTTGAGTAAGGGGGGAGGATACGAAGTTGTTTTCATTGGCGCAATAGAAACCATCGAATGTGATTTTCAAGCGACAATCGACGCTTTCTTCGATGAAAATCCGCATTTAAAAGACAAGGTGCGCTTCATCGGAGCGATTTATGACAAGCCAACCTATTTTGATTGGTTCAACCGCGCAAAAATATTCGTCCACACCGCCGTCTATGAATCCTACGGCATCGTAATCGGCGAGGCTTTTCGATTCAACAACTACATCATCTCAACAGACACCGGCTGCGCAAAGGAACTGATTGCCGAAGGAATGGGCGAAATTGTGGAAAACAATGCCGACGATTTAAGTCGTCGCCTTCAGCGCGTTATTGACGGCGAAACAGACATCCCGTCCATCTATCGCGAGAAAAAAATAAACAACCGCTCCATTTCGTGGGAAAATGAAGTGCTGAAATTGGGGGCGTTTTAGTTTTGAAAATAAAAAAACGATAGAACATGGATACAAAAACATTAGACAAAGATACACGCAGCAAACTCCGATTTGCCACATTTATCATACCCAAATTTGCCGATGCCTACAAGATGGACAGGCAGGAAGCCTACCGATACCTGAAAAAATACGGCGGGCTTGATTATCTTTACGAATGTTGGTGGGCGCTGCACACCGACAACCCTTTTTGGGCAATTCGCGACATGTACAAAGTATGCAGAAATAACGGAGGTTTGCGATGAAAGTATATCACGGAAGTTACATACCTATTGACCATATTGACTTGTCCAAATGCGAGAAACGGCGAGATTTCGGGCGAGGTTTTTATGTCACGAACATTTTGGAACAGGCAGAATTTTGGGCAAAAAGAATATGACTTTATTTTGATGCGGTTGCCCCTGTTTCGGTACCCGCGTATCTTTGCAGCAGGAAATGTTGAGGAGTCGAAAAATAATTGCAAAAAACGTTTGCCAATTCAAAAATTTGCATTACCTTTGCAGAAAATTAATAATATAAAATGAAAATTATGGCAACAACGTGGCAGCACATCAACCGACAGTAGAAAGACCAACTACATTTGAAAATCTGATTGACAGGATATTTTCAGGCAATACAGAAGGACTGCAACAGCAATATTTTGAAGTTGCCCCTACGCCTGAATTTATGCAATGAATGAAACCGGAAACGGCTTTGTCGTTGCAGGTGTAGATGTGAAAAAAGAGGGTATGAATATTGATGTCAATTCAATATCAACCGTTTTTAACAAAGAGGGTAATATTACTCAAAACGAAAGCATTATTTACGAAAGTGAAACAATAACCCCTCAGCAAAAGTCAGTTCTGGAAAGCCCCAATCGCTCACCATATCCTTCTGATGAGGAGGTATGTGCCGACAAAGGTACAACAAATAATTTAAATAACCAAACCACCAACACCGAAGCCCAGGGCAAACGCATTAAAAATGGCTCTATAACGTTTGGTGTGGGTAAATGAAAACTTGCCACAGGATGGTTCTTAAACCTCATTTTTACCTAATTTTCTTAACAAAACCACCTCAGTAGCAAAAAGTTACACACCCTCCACCCAAACCTCATTACCTCATTTTCTTAACAAAACAACCTCGTAATAGCCCTCGAATATTATTACCCCCCTCCCTCCCTTATTCCCTTATTTTTCTCATCATCAATAGAATAAGGGAATAAGGGGGAGGGAGGATGGGACACGTTTTGGCTACTAAGGGAAAAAAAATGTGGTAATGAGGTTTGGGTGGAGGGTATGTAACTTTTTGCTACTGAGATACTGTGTTAAAATCCAAATTTTCAGCCAATTTTTTATCAACTATTTTTCAACAATTGTTCGATTTCTAAGAAAATATACTTACCTTTGTGCATCCAAAGGAAGACTTCATGCGATACTTTGTACTGAAGTTTATCTTGTGTAGTGGGCTGTTAAGCAGTTTTCCACTACCTTTTTTATATATCCAAAGGAAGACTTATGCTCCTCTTTACCTGATATTTATCTTTTCAAACAACCGATGAAAAATTTTCTTGTTTGTTCCATAACGTGTAAATTAAACCCAATAATTTTCTTTGCTGTGCAACTGCCGCAACCATTGGTATCCCCTTTTTATCCCGCAAACGCTGATATTTTGCTTTCGTTGCCGCATCGTGTTGTATCTTGGAAAAAGTGGGGAAATACAGGGCTTTACGGATATACTTGTTTCCTTTTTTGCTGATTCTGGCTTTTCCTTTCCATGTGCCTGATTCTCTGATTTTTATATCCAATCCGGCATAACTTGTCAGTTGTTTTATACTGTGGATTGCGGCAAACCCGTTTGTTTCCGCCACGATGCACACTGCCGTAATCAACCCCACGCCTTTGATGCTCATTACATACCCCAGACGCTTTGCCAGGGCAGCATCGCTATTGACTGTTGATTTAATCTCCTGTTCAATTTCAACAATTTTTTCACTTAGAAATTCAACCACGTCTTGAATTCTGTCCAGCGATGTTGCTACCGGTTTTCCCTGATGGGTGTAGGCATGTTGCTGATTTAATGCAGCTGTACGGGTTTGAATGAGCGCATCGCGTTCTCTACCTAATTGCTTGAGCTCTCGAAAGACAGTTGAAAATGGCTCCCAATTTCTGAGTTTTCTTTCCAAACCCATTCGAGATAAGGTTTTGGCATCTATCTTGTCTGTCTTAATTTCGATGCCTAAACTTTGTCCGTATTTCTTCGCCTGATTGGGAAGAACTACATGAACAGAATAACCGCGCTCCTGCAAAAAGTACGCCAAACCCTCGTAATAAACGCCGGTGGCTTCCATCGTGAAATGAACATCGAGTGCCGGAACCAGTTTGGCAGATAACCAAGATGCCAACTCCTCAAATCCTTTCCGGTCGTTCTTTAGCGTTTTCGACCCTTTTACCACTACGTCCAAATTCTGTGTCAGCACAGAATAATTGCCCTTAAAATCATCTTTGGCAATGTCTATGCCAACAT
>BNTR01000160.1 GCA_025996755.1 Bacteroidia bacterium | reverse complement strand
TTCCACCACGTCGCCCGTTTTCAAGCCAAAGAGTTTGATTTGCGACTGCGACACATACACGTCGTCTGCCGACGAGAGGTAATTATAATCCGACGAGCGCAAAAATCCGTACCCTTCCTGCATCATTTCCAGCACCCCAACACCCGTGAGAATGCCCTCAAAGTCGAATGCCTTGTTTTTATTCGGATTCTGGTTCTGGTTGGGATTTTGATTATTGGGATTCTGATTATTGGGGTTGGGATTAGGCGTGTTGTTAGGATTATTGTTGGGTTGATGCGGCTGAATCGCCTTTTGTGCATTGGGATTAAGATTTTTTTTCTGCTGGTTGGGGTTTTGATTGGGATTTTTGGATGTAAACAAAACCTCGTCCATAATCGTTTTCACTTCCGGGCTGTGGCGAAAAACCACTTTGGCGGTTGCGGCAGCATCCTCCGGCGCGGCTTCGCTTGCTGCTGTTGGGGCAGGCGGCACTTGGCGCGGGTTCATGTCGAACGGGAGTTCCGACTGCGCGGCTTCATTTTCGATGCGTTCGCGGCGTCTTTTGACCACTTTTCCCGGCTTTTCAGCCGCCGCTTCCTTCTTGTCGGCAACCGGTGCGGCGGCAACGACGGGCGTGGCGGGCGCAGTGGCAGGCGTAGTGGCAGGCGTAGCCGCCGGCGCAGGCTGTTCCTTCTTAGCCTTCGTCTTTTGGTTTTTTGACCCTGCCGGACGTCCGCGACGACGCTCAGGCATCTCTGTTGGCATATTCTGCGAGAGAATAGCCGCATTAGTGACCGCTTGCTGGTCTAAGATTTGATAAACAAGGGCATCTTTGTCTAATTTTTCCACTTTGTTTAATCCGAGTTCCTTTGCCAGAGCAATCAAATTGCCCTGTTCCATGTCTTTAAGTTGCAAAATAGTGTATTTCTGCATAAAATCTGTGATATGTTTATTAAATTTTTTTTCTGTAAATCGTTGTGTGGGAATGAATTGCACAGTGCCGCGATGAGCGACTTGGTATTTACGGCTGCAAAGGTACAACAATTTTTCGGAAAACCAACAAATTTTTGCAAAAATATTTTATAAAATTACTCCTTTTTCCCCTCCCGCTTAACAGTATGCTTGAATGCCAGCAGAGCTTTAGGAACATAAATGTTACTACTTGGTGCTGAACACTTTCGATGATGACAATTTTGTTACCTTGCCGTATTTTTCCAATGCTTTTTCGTCAATCATTTTGGGATTGCCGACAATGGCTATTGCGATGGGGCGACCTTTGATGTGGTCGTTGTAGAATTTCACAATGTCGTCGAACGTGAGGGCTTCAATTGCTGCCTGATTGGTTTCTGCCGGCGATTGGGTGTAGCCGCGTTGCCTCCAGCGTTCATACGTTTGACTGGCTTCGCGGTAGTGTGGCTTCGCGATGGAGGCTTCGCCTTTCAGGAAATTTTTGATGTCGGTGAAGCGTTCGGGGTGTTGCGGCATATTGGTCAGCAAATCTATAAACACGTCAACGGCTTCTTGTGTTTTATCCGCCTGCGTACCCACCATACCAATGAAAAGGGCTTTCTTATTTTCCACCGGCGGTGTCTGATAACCCCCTCCCGCAGAATAAGCCAGCGAACGATATTCGCGAATTTCCGACAAAACCAAACCGGTGAATCCACCGTTAAAATAGGCGTTAAAAGCATCTGCATAAGGGTCTTTTTCTTTCTTGTAATCGTCGCCTTCAACGTAAAAATAGATTGTGCTTTGCTTGGCTTCATTGTCGGGCAAGAAGAAAACGGTGTTTTCTTTATATTCCACTCGCGCCCTGATTTCCGGCGATGTGGTGGCTTTTTCGCCTTGCTTCAGCGGCAAGTTTGCGCTCAAAATGGCGTGGACATCATCGACCGGCAGCGTGCCCACATAGTGGATTTGCGCCTCGTAGTCGGTTGCCCGCTGAAATTCGCCGGTCAAATTGCTGATGGTCAATTCGGTGATTTCTTCCAAAGTCAAACGGTTGATATAGTCCGACTTGTCTTTGTACAACAAATAATTTTTTAAAGCATCACTCAAAGCGGCGGAGAACGTTTTTTCGATTTTTCGTCGTTGGTAATAGCTACCTATCAGGCTGTTCATCTGTTTTTCATCCAATTGCGGCAACAAAATCTGACGTGTCATCAGGTTGCACGCCTCAGTCAGGTTGGCTTCAAAGCCGGTCAGAGAGACATACAAATAGTTGTTGTCCACGCCATAGCGGCAAGTTGCGCCCAGATTACTGAACTCTTGCTTCACGGCTTGGGCGTCCAAACTGCCCATAATGCCCGCATTATTCATCAACTGCGCAGCAAATTCCAACTTGGGCATCTTTTCTGTGCCGATACCAAATTTCAGTGTCAAAGTGAAAATATCATTTTCCGGATTTTGCGTGTAATACAATTTGGAAAGGTCGTTGACCGCGCGAATTTCCACCGCATTCATATCGGCATACGCCGGCTTGCCGTGTTTGACGGGCAAATGACGAAATTCCTTGGCATATTCCGATTCTGCGCCTCGAAGCGGCTTAATTGGCTCTATATCAGGCTTTTCCAAATCCTTGCTTTTTGCCGGTTTGCCTTCGTTGAGGTAGAGGGCGTAATAGTCGGAGCCAAAATATCGTTTGGCAGCCGCTTTGATTTCGTCCGTCGTGATGGCTTCTACCCGTTCTTTATATTGCAACAATTCCTGTATGTCTTTGCCGTTGACAAATGCTTCGGCAATCCTCATAGCTTTAGGATTTTGGAAATCAAAATTAGATTCCATAGAGAGGTCAAAAGAGCGAATCAAATCGCTTTTAACAGACTGCACCAGCCAATCTTCAAATTTGCCTTCCTGTAGTTTTTTGATTTCTTTCAAAAGGGCTTTTTCGGTTGATTTCAACGATTCAAACCGGCGTTGATTGGCATCATAATACGGCACCGCCTGCACTAAAAGCCATCCCCGCTCTTTCAAGGCGGCAACCTCAACCCTGGCACCCAACAAATCGCCATCCAGAACTAATTTGTCTATCAATCCCGTATTTGCACTGTTAGACAGGATGGAGGTGCAAATGTCCACTGCGATTTCATCTTTACTTGCCGCCGGAATACCCGGAAAAGCGAGCATCACGTTGGGATACTGCGACAATTTAGCACTCACTTCCTTACGCCCTTTGAGCGGCGTTTCGGGATATGCCTTACGTTCCGGCAGCGGCTTGCTTGCCAATCGTCCAAACGTTGCTTTCACCAACGGAATAATCTCCTTGGTCTTAATATTGCCCACGAGCACCAGAGCCATATTGTTGGGCACATACCAAGTATTATAAAAGGCGATTAGTTGGCTCAGTTGCGGGTTTTTCAAGTGTTCGGGCAGCCCAATGAGCGGACGTGAATAGGGGTGTCCGGCAAAAATAGTGTTCAAAAGAAATTCCTGCTCTCGGCGGGCAGAGTTGTCCTGTTCGCGATTGTATTCTTCATACACGGTTTCCAATTCAGGTTGAAAACTGCGAAAAACGGGGTTGATGAGTCGCTCTGAATACAGTTGCAGCCACTTGTAAGTTTCCGAAGGCGGAAATATATTATGATAAACGGTCAGGTCATAACTTGTGAAAGCATTCAACCTTTCGCCCGCCATCCCCTGCACGATGCCCGAAAATTCATTCGACCGGCTGTATTGCGCCGCCTCCATCGTCAGTCTGTTGATTTCTTTTGCCAAATTTTCTTTGACGAGTGGGTCGGTAGCCGCCGCCCGCTCGTCGTATTTGGCGATAATCTGCTCATAGACAGGCTTTTCCTTAGCCCAATCCACAGCACCAATTTTTTCCGTCCCCTTAAACAGCATGTGTTCAAGGTAGTGCGCCAACCCGGTGTATTCGGCAGGTTCTTCCTTCGACCCCACGTTCACCACCACCGTACCAAACACATTGGGCGCAGTCTCATCCTCCCAAACAAACACACTCAGCCCATTGGGCAACTTAAAGGCATTCAGCCCCTCTGCATTGGCATTTGTGCTAAGCAATAAGCACAGTGCTACCAATAAAATCTGTCTAATATTTTTCATCGTTTTTTATGTTGAATCATCGCACAAAGGTATATAAAAGAATGGGAATATGCAATAGATTATAGATTTTTTTCGTGTATGGCTATTTGAAGGAAGTACAAGTCAGGCTTTTATACAAACAACAATAGGAAACCAAAGTTTCCTATTGCATTTACACAAGTAACGGTACCAATCCGTCCCGAGAGCGACCGAGCCGCAGCACTGCCTAAATATCTTCTCTGTTTCCAATCCGAATCATAATTGGCTATGATTTTATCTTTCAGATATCTGCTGCAAAGGTACGACATTATTTTCAATTTACCAAATATTTTTTTGACGCTGCTGTTAAAAATGTATAAAAACGGCAAAATTAGGGCTTGATAAACACCAAAAGCGGACGATTGCTCATCCGCTTTTGAAAATTCAGTGATCGGTTATTAGTTATAACCGGGATTTTGTTGCAGTTTGATAACCGGATTTGCATTGACTTCGGCAACCGGTATCGGCAATATCGTTCTGAAATATGTTCTGTCGAACTGTCTTGATTGCGGTTCGCTCAGAATGTAGTGACGACCTCTGTCTGCATCACTTGTGTAACGAGTGATTGTCAAATTGTTACGCAATGCATCAAAGAAACGATGACCTTCACCAACCAATTCTTTGCGACGTTCTTTCAACACGCGATCTAATGAAATGTTGGCAGATGTGAAAGATTCAGGACTTGCCGGATTAGCACGTAGCGCGATGGCTTCTGTGTAATCGGCTGCCGTTTGCAAGTTAGCACCACCCAACTTCACAGCAGCTTCGGCACCATTCAGATACACTTCCGAAAGACGAAGAATAGGAATGTTGGCGATAGGAATTTGTCCGCCTGTTTTGCCACGGAACTTATTTACCCACACTTTATCTGTGCCGTAAAGATCTATCATAGCGTCTGTATGGGATGCATCAACAATGGATTGACGCACATCATCGGGATCTTCATTCAACAAATCAGTAAATGCGGTTGTTACAAGCATATCGGCGTAACCATCTTCACTTTGCAAGTAACCGATACCTTCACGGTCTCCCCAGTCTTGAGTATCCGTATTGACAATTTCAAAAATCACTTCTGAAGTACCTTCTTTTGACCAAACACTGCCATATTCAGCATTTGTCCACAAAACATAGGGCGAATTTGTGATAATGTCTTGAGCCAAAGTCAAAGCTGACTGATTGTCGCCTTTGTATAAATATACACGAGTAATCAATGCTTTTG
>BNTR01000159.1 GCA_025996755.1 Bacteroidia bacterium | reverse complement strand
TATTAAAGAGGACTCCATCAATTGTGGAATAATTTGTGTTTTGTGGTGAAACAACAAAATTTTCTAAACGCCTACAACCGGAAAAAGCAACATCGCCAATCGAAGTCACACTATTTCCAATACTCACTGAGGTCAAGCCACTACAACCCCGAAAAGCAGCCACTCCAATCGAAGTCACACTGTTTGGAATGGTAACGGAGGTAAGCCTGGAGCAATAGTCAAAAGCCCCATTGCTAATGATTGTAACACTTTCGGGAATAGTAATCGAAGTTAAACGCCAACTCCCAATAGCTCCCTTTCCAATCGAAGTCACACCATCAGGAATAGTAATCGAAGTTAAACGCAAACAACCGTGAAAAGCATAATCTCCAATGGAAGTTACACCGTTGTCAATGCTAATAGAGTCAATGTCGTCCTGGAAGCCTTTCCAAGGCTTATCATCGAGGTCGTAGGGGCTGTAATCCGGCATGGCTCCACTTCCGCTAATAGTTAGTTTTTTAGTGCTGCTATTGTAGTGCCAAGAGCAACTGCCGGTTGTGCCTGAGTCATCTGCAAAGGCTGCATTTGTGCCCCAAAGGGCGACGATAATAAGTGTAAATAACTTTTTCATGACAATTCTGTATTTAATTTTTCAAATTTATGAAATCTTCCAACAATAATTTGAAGAAAGTCGCAAAATTAGATAAAAATCACGAGATATGCAAGCGTATGAATAAAAAGTCCAGGGCAAACGTGCCGTAACGCTTTTCTAAAAAAATTTTACCATTTTCGTCCAACATACACAAAAATACACTATCTTTGTGCACGTCAAGACCACAACATCTGTTCATAAGCATACTTAATTAGTTGTTTAACAATTAGTTTATAATCACGCTACAAAGGTAGCAATTGTACTTCGAGTTCGGTAGGCTGTATGCCCGAAAAGGATGGCTGGTATTGACTTTTTATTCATACGCTTGCATATCTCGTGATTTTTATCTAATTTTGCGGAAATTATTTTTAGATGTTCATTAAATAAAATTTTAAAAAGATGAAAAAGACGGTTGCTCTATTGGTGGTGAGTGTGTTGCTGGCGGCGTGTGGCGAGAAGCATTTTTTGCGGGATGCGAATTATCGCAAGGTGGTGCACGCGCAGTTTGAAAAACGTCAGGCGGAGGCTGCCGGCAGGCAGGATGCCTTGTTTTCGGTGTTCAACAAGCCGGATTTGACCGTTGAACAGCGGGAGGCTCTGGAATTTTTGTATGCCTATATGCCGCTGTGCGATTTGGCGGACTGTGACGGCGATTTTTTCCTGCAACAGGTGGATGCCGCTTTCCAAACGCGCACCGTTTTCGCGTGGGGACGCACCATCCCTGAGGATATTTTCAGGCACTTCGTGTTGGTCTATCGCGTTAATAATGAATATCTGGATGCGTCGCGTGTTGCCTTTTTCGATGAGTTGAAAGACCGCGTCAAGGGCTTGTCGATGGCGGATGCTGCGCTGGAAGTGAACCATTGGTGCCACGAAAAAGTGACCTACCGCGGCACGGATGCTCGCACGTCGGCATCATTGGCATTGCTCAAAACGTCGTGGGGACGCTGTGGCGAGGAATCGACTTTCGCCGTGGCGGCACTTCGGGCGGTGGGCATTCCGGCTCGCCAATGCTATACCCCGCGCTGGGTGCACACCGACGACAATCACGCCTGGGTGGAAGTATGGATAGACGGCACGTGGCACTATATGGGCGCGTGCGAGCCTGAGCCGGAATTAGATGTCGCGTGGTTTACCGGACCGGCGAAACGCGCCATGATGGTGCACACCAAGGTGTATGGGCTTTACAACGGTCCCGAAGAGAAAAATTCGCAGACACCGCTCTGCTCAATCATCAACCTCACAAGCAATTACACCCAAACGCGGACGGTGAAAGTGCGCGTAGTGGATGCCGAAAATCAGCCCGTTGCCGATGCGCGCGTGCAGTTCAAGGTCTATAACTATGCCGAACTGTACGCCATCTCGACCAACACGACCGATGCCAACGGCGAAACGTCCATCATCTCCGGTATGGGCGATTTAGTGGTGTGGGCAGACAAAAACGAGGCGTATGGCTACCAAAAATCCGAGCCGACGGCTGACGTGACGGTGGTGAAATTAGACCGCCACGCGGGCGCGACTTATGCGGAAGATTACCTGATAAACGTGCCCTCGGCGCAGCCTGTCAAAGAAATATCGGCAGAGAAAATCGCCGCCAACGTTGTCCGCCTGACGCAGGAAGACTCCATCCGCAACGCCTATATGGCAACTTTTGCCACGAAGGAATACGCCGAAAATGTGGCTTCCGAACTCGGTCTTAACAACGCCAACACGTGGAAATATCTCGAATTGGCGCAGGGCAATTGGCAAGAAATCAAGGCATTACTCACTTTTGAAAAGAAAAATCCCAATCTGTTTCCGTTCCTCGCCACATTGAAAGCGAAGGATTTGCGCGATACCCCCGCCTCATTTTTGATGAATCACATTGCCGCACCCGCCGATGTGATGTCGCCCCGCATCGAAAACGAACTGATAACGCCCTGGCGCGGCTATTTTGCGGCAAAGGCGGCGATGAACGTGTCGGAAATCATATCCCACATCAAGGAAGCCATCACGATTGACAATGAGGCGAACTATTACAATTGTATGCTTTCGCCGCGCGGAGCGTTTGAGTTGGGCATTGCCGACAGGCGGTCGCGCAACATCCTGTTCGTGGCAATGTGTCGCGACAATAATATCCCCGCCCGCATCGAAACGGCGACGGCGAAGCCGCAATATGGAGCAAACGGGCAATGGATTGACGTGGTGTTTGACCCCTCCGAAAACGCATCGTCCAACCTGCCGCAAGCGCGATTGACCCTGAAAAGCGACCCGTCGAACATCGTGAAACCGGGCTACGAATCGCACTACTCGCTGGCGGTGTATAAAAACGGCGATTTTCAGACACTGAACTACGAAGGCAACCCGTTGCTGGCGAATTTCCCCGCGACGCTCACCTTGGACGAAGGCTATTATCGCCTCTTGGTGGGCAGCCGCGCCAACGACGGCTCGGTGTTTGTGCACACAGAACACTTTGAATTGAAGAAAGATGCGCCCCAAACAGCGACCATTAAATTGCCCGAAGTGACCGGCAAACTGTTTGTGAAGGGCATCGTGGATATGAACTCGATAGTTATTCTGAACGACGGCACAAAAACGACACTGAAAGACCTCTCGCACGACAAAGGCTTGATGCTCTGCTTCATAGACCCAAGCAAAGAGCCATCCAAACACATCCTGCAAGACCTCCCCGCCGTGCAAAAGTCGCTGGAAGAATGGGCAGGAGGCATCCTGCTGATGGTTCCAAGCGATAAACAGACCTCCGCCTTCGATGCCTCCGTCTTCAAGGGCTTGCCGAAGCAAACGGCGTGGGCAGCAGACGCCGACCGCGCCCTGCTCAAAGCCACCGCCGGTGCCCTGCAAACCGAATTTGGCGACAACTTCCCCCTCACAGTCTATCTCACCCGCAGCGGCGGCATCATCTACTCCTCCGAAGGCTACCGCATCGGCACAGGCGAAGATGTGTTGAAGACCATCCGGCAGGAGGCAGAAAGTTATGCTAAATGCGCGGAATGAATGATTTATACCCAATGAAAAAGATTGTGCTCGCCCTTTCTTTGTTTGCCGGCGTAAGCGCACAGGCGACCGACCGTGAACTATGGTGTGATGCCCTCTACCGTATGGCGGCTCCCGTGCTGAGCACTATGAGTGAGGGAAAACTCCAACAGAATATGCTGGTCGAACTCAGCCCCACGTGGGACGGTCGCGACAAGCGGGTTACCTATATGGAGGCTTTCGGACGGCTGATGGCGGGGCTGGCACCGTGGTTGGCATTGCCCGACGATGCCACGCCGGAGGGTGCACAGCGGAAGCTGCTGCGTGAATGGGCATTGAAAAGTTACGCCCACGCCGTCAATCCCGACAGTCCCGATTATCTGCTGTGGCGCAAGGAAGGGCAGCCGCTGGTGGATGCCGCATTTATCGCGAGTAGTTTTTTGCGCGGCTATGACCAATTGTGGATGCCTCTGGACGCGGTAACGAAAGCGCGGTTTGTGGAGGAGTTTAAGCAACTGCGCCGCATAAATCCACCTTACAACAATTGGCTGCTATTCTCGGCTACGGTCGAAACTTTTTTGAAAAAAGCGGGTGCCGATGCCGATAACTACCGCATCAGTTCGGCGTTTCATAAAATCGAGGAATGGTATGTGGGCGACGGTTGGTATGCCGACGGCGAGCATTTTGCGTTCGACTATTACAACAGTTTTGTGATTCACCCCATGTATGTGGAGTGTCTGGAAGCGGTGAAAGACCGTCGCCACAGCGAGGCGGTGAAGCGGATGCAGCGTTTTGGGATGATTTTGGAACGGCTGATTTCGCCCGAAGGCACTTTTCCCGTGTTTGGGCGTTCCATCACCTACCGTTCGGGCGTGTTGCAGCCGTTAGCTTTGCTGGCGTGGAAAGAACAGTTGCCCGAAGAACT
Organism: Bacteroidia bacterium; assembly: GCA_025996755.1. Taxonomy (GTDB): domain Bacteria; phylum Bacteroidota; class Bacteroidia; order Bacteroidales; family Azobacteroidaceae; genus Azobacteroides. The sequence continues at coordinate 752 of BNTR01000159.1, read as the reverse complement.
GCCCGCCGGACAGGTGCGTGCCGCGATGACGGCGGTCATCGGACGAATGTTCGCATCCGGTCAGAATTTCAATGCCGCAGGCTATCTGACATTGGGTTTCAACGGCTCCCAACCCAACATATCCGACCGCTACACCAACAACGGCAGCCTCTACCTCGCCTCGCTGGCATTTCTACCCTTGGGGCTGGCGGCAGACCATCCGTTTTGGACATCACCCGCCGAGGCGTGGACATCAAAAAAAGCGTGGGGCGGCGAAGCGTTCCCAAGAGACCATGCGTATTAAAATGATATGTTCAATTATTTGATGCAAGTGCGCTCTGTTGCCGTGCCATGTAAGCATCTTGTACGGCAATCATATTTAAGGTTCTACTGGTATTTGTGTGGAAAGACGTGTTGTGTTGTGCCGTTAGGCACAAGAGATAATGCTCCATACTGCGGAGTATGTCATCAAGTTCGCACTCGCCTTGCTTCCTCCACCAGCCCTGCGTCTCTTAACTCATAACTCTTTCGGATACGGTGCCGTTTGTCAGGCATCAATTTTCTATCCACGCCGGTGGCGGAATTTCTTCGTTGTGGAGTTCGTCCCTCAACGAGGGCAGCTATAAATCCGGCATCGGTTACGATTTTGGTCGGGAAAGTTCATCGCAACCCCCATCAACAACCACCGACACCACTCGAAGACACCCCGCCCAAGTACGAATAGAAGGGCACACGTGCGACGTTGGCACAGAAAAGCGAAATGTGGAATTGGG
>BNTR01000158.1 GCA_025996755.1 Bacteroidia bacterium | reverse complement strand
AAGCCGAATGCAATCAATCCCGGCACCAAAAAATCAATGTAGCGCGACCCCTTCAACGTCAAGGGCGCAATAGACGCATCCGCCTTGCCCCTACCCTCCGCATCACCGGACATCGGTGATTTCATCAACGCCGACAGTTTCATATACACCAGTTGCGCCTGCGCATTGAGCGGGTCGAAATGGTAGTGCACCCCGCCCGCCGAATCCGTCACAATCACATCCGCCTCGCCGCGCTTGAGGGCAACAATCGCCGACTTCCAATCGCTCCGAATGAACGAAAACTCGCTGTCGCCCAGCGTGTTATCACTAATCCTCCAAATAGAAATTTCCGCATCTTTCGGATTGGGCTGCGCATAGATGTCGAGCAGCGAGTCTAATGCTGTGCGGTTGTCTTCCACCATCATCACGCGGAATTTCGATTCGGAACTTTGCGTGAAAGCCAGCCCCATACCGATGGAAAGCAGCACAGGAAAAAGTATCCCCCAGAAGAGCACCTCCGGCTCGCGAATGGTTTCCAGCCACTGCGTGATGGATAACTGATATAATTGATTGTTTTTAAACGATTTAATGCCTCTCATTTAATGTTTTCATTTAAGTTTTTTCCTGTCAAATTGATGAACAATTCGTCCAAATTGCGCGATGTTTCGTCCAATAAATCGTCCAATTTGCCTTCCCGCAATATTTTGCCTTCGTCGATGATGATGATGTGGTCGCAGAGCGACGATGCCTCTTCCATATAGTGTGTCGTCAAAATGAGGGTCGTTTCGCCCTTGTCTTTTAGCGATTTAAGGATATGCCACAAATCCTGCCGCGAATGGGGGTCAAGTCCGGTGGTTGGCTCGTCCAGAAAGAGGATTTGCGGGCGATTGAGCAGTGCCACAGCCAATGCGAGCCGCTGTTTTTGCCCGCCGGAGAGGGTGCCGGTCATCGCACGTTGCTTGCTCTGCAATCCGGTGAGTTCGATAACCTCAGTCACCCGCTCGTCGCCCAATTCAAAAAAACTTGCGAAGAGGCGCAGGGTTTCGTAGATGGTTATTTTCTCGGCAAAACGGGTCTCCTGAAGCGACAGCCCGATGACCGTGCGGAGTTCGTGCTCGTGTTTGTGCCACGTTTTGCCCTGAATGAGAATTTCGCCGCTGTCGGGCTTTTTCAGCCCCTCCATCATCTCCACCAGGGTGGTTTTTCCCGCCCCGTTGGGACCGAGCAACGCCACAAACTGTCCCGCCGGTATAGCCAGCGAGATGCCGCGCACCGCCTTCACATCCTTGAACGACTTAAAAACATTATTGACTTCTATTTGGAGCATCTTTTTATCTCGTCATTTTTTCGGGTACAAAAGTAATAAATTTTTTTTGAATATCCGCAATCCCTTGCTCTACATTCAGGGCAAACGCATTAAAAATGGTTCTATAAATGTTTGGTGTGGGTAAATGAACACTTGCCACAGGATAGTTCTTAAACCTCATTTCCACCTAATTTTCTTAACAAAACCACCTCAGTAGCAAAAAGTTACACACCCTCCACCCAAACCTCATTATCTCATTTTTTTCCCCTTAGTAGCCAAAACGTGTCCCCATCCTCCCTCCCCCTTATTCCCTTATTCTATTGATGATGAGAAAAATAAGGGAATAAGGGAGGGGGAGGGTAATAAATATTCGAGGGCTACTAAGCTATTACGAGGTTGTTTTGTTAAGAAAATTAGGTAACGAGGTTGGGGGGGAGGGTGTGTAACTTTTTGCTACTGAGGTGGTTTTGTTTATAAAATTAGGTGGAAATGAGGTTTAAGAACTATCTTGTGGCAAGTTTCCATTTACCCACACCAACCATTATAGAACCATTTTTAATGCGTTGACCCTTGCTCTACATTTTAAACCCGTTTGGAATAGTTGTAGTGCGGCTTCTTCTTTATTTAACATTAATTAAGATGCGTTTGCCTAAAAAAGATTGAAAAATATTTGTTTGTTTAAATTTTTATTCGTACCTTTGCAGCCGAGCAGCCGAGAATAAAATTTATAATTTAAAAATATTTAGAATCATGAAAAAGATGTCATTAGTTTTTGTTTTGGCTTGCGGCTGGCAGACAGCCGCGTATGCGCAACAAACGTTGCAGGAGGCGGATGTTTTGAACAGCACCGTCGTTGGCACATCCGCGAATGTGCAAAAAACATTGCAGGAGGCAGATGTTTTGTTTTTGAACAGCGTCGCCGCGTGGTCATCCGCGGATGCGAAAAAAACGTTGGAGGGGGATGCGTTGAAAATTGGTAATTCGTGGGACGCAAATGAAAGAAAAAAATACAAAATCACAATTGGCGATTGGGAGTATATTCGGATAGGGGAATGGGAAGCGGATGATAAGATGTCGGTTTATGCTCTAAATGGGTATAATTTCACGGGTGGCAATGTGGGGATTGGAGTGACATATCCAGACTATAAGTTACAAGTTAATGGAACTATGGGTGTTAATGGCTGGCTTTCTGCAAAAGGAGGTGCTACGATTACCGGAAATGCGAATGTTAGTGGAACGCTTTCCGCCGCAAGTGCAACGATTGGAGGAACTCTTACTGCCGCAACGATTAAGGGAAACGTGGAAGCCGGAACTCTTTCTGCCACAAAAGCAACAATTAGTGGCAATGTGGGCATTGGAACAACAAATCCCTCAAGTAAATTGCATGTAAACGGAACTATTCGCGCCAAAGAACTGAAAATCGAAGAAAGCATCGGTGCCGATTTTGTTTTCAATGATGATTACACATTGAAACCCCTGTCGGAAGTCAATCATTTTATCAAAGAAAATAAACACTTGCCTGAAATTCCTTCGGCTGCCGAAATGACCAGCGAGGGAGTTGGTGTGGGCGAATTGCAAATGAAGATGCTTCAAAAGATTGAAGAACTCACGCTCTATGTGATTCAGCAGGACAAAAAGATTGAGGCATTGAATGCTAAAATTGAGGAATTTGAAAATAATAAAAATTAGAAATTATGAAAAAGATAAAATTTATTGTAATGGCTTTGTGTGTAACTGCAATTTCTTGGGGAGGTTGCAACCACAACTTTGAGGAAACTCCTGTTGGTGAAACTCCTGTTGAGGAAACCCCAATTGATGACTCGCAAGGTGTGTTTCCGTTGGATAATGCAACATGGACGGAAAAGGTACGCTTGGCTAATGGTTCAGAGAAATATATTAGTTATTCATTACGGGGCGATACCGTTTTTGATGGTCTCCGCAGGAGTAAACTCTATTGTTGTCCGAATATTGAGCAAGATTATTCGGAATTGATAGGATTTATTCATGAAGAAAAAGGGAAGGTGTATTTCAGACATCAAAAGGGTTTAGGTTGGTCTTCAGACTACCTTATGCTATGTAAAAATGACGATACAGATATGCTATTATACGATTTCACACTTGAAAAAGATGCCATGTATCCCGGTTGCTTCACAATAGACGGCGACGCTTTTTTATTTGATACTGATACTGTTTTTTTGGGTAATACAAAAAGACGGAGATTTCGTTTTTATATAGATTCCCCTATACCTTTTCCGATAGGATTTTATTCTTATATTGAAGGAATGGGAAGCCCCAAAAGCTTATTTGGACCAATTGAAACGATAGACTTTTTGACTGATACATGGAAACGATTGATTAGTTTTTCTCAAAATGGTGAAGTACTGTGGCCAAGTCCGTTTAATAGTGATGTTCAAACAGAAAAAATAATCGTAAATAAGGCTAAAAAATGAAACATAAACGTTTTTTTCTAATAAGTGGGATGGTTTTATTATCATCATTCAAATTATTTTCACAAATAGATGAATGTGGTGCAACTTTTTCTGCAGAAGAAATTAGGTCAATAATAGATTTTGAAACTGCAAATGCCGAACTAATGAGTGCAAGTATTGTTTCAAATGAAATTTCAAATGAAATTTCAAATGAAATTCTATATTTTCCAATCCGGCATCATATTATCCGGCGGTCGGATGGAACAGGAGGAATATCCTTTTCCGCTTTGGATATAATAGTGCAACAACTGAATGCTGCGTACATCGTTGCGAATATTCAGTTTTATTCTAATGCTGTTGATTCTATTGACAGTGATGATTATTATGTTTTTGATTGGGCTAATTTGACCTCGCCGAAGACTATGGCAGGTGCGTATTTCATAGATACTTACAATGATGATAAAGCCATAAATATTTACTATTGTGATCTGATTAAGTCGGGCAACACGAATATTGTTGGAGCTGCTAAATATCCAAGGGATAGTTTGCCTAATAATATTATTGCTATATCTAATAATATTATTGCTATATCACATCGGGTTGCGACAGACGGAAGTACGGCCATCCATGAAATGGGACATTTCTTTAATTTATATCACACCCATCAAACTTGGGAAGGAATAGGAGAATTAGTCAGTTTCTTATGGTGCCAGTCTTCTGGAGACTATTGTTGCGATACTCCGGCAGACCCGGGACTAAGGCAAGGGAATTATCCATCATATCATTATCTGGTTGATAACACATGTGAATATACAGGGATTGCTATAGATACTTTGGGTAATACATATCAGCCTAAAGATGACGATAGTGTTACATATCATCCGGACACTCATAATTATATGTCCTATTCACCACCACAATGTAGAAATGAATTCAGTGCTCTACAGATAGAACGTATAAAAAAGTTTTCAACTTCTGAAACTGAAGGAAGACGGAGATTTATAACTCCGCCACCGACCACACAACCACCACCTTCTCCCTGTATTACTATCAACATTCAAGATACAATTTATTCTTCATCTGATGCCTTCGACATTTCCGGTTGCAGTGTAGAAATAGCCAATACTACCGTAGAAAGCGGTGCTACCGTAAATGTGACGGCAACTAAGAGCATCACTTTAAAACCGGGATTTTGGGCAAAAACCGGCTCAAACGTATCTCTAAGGATAGGTCAGCCCATGCCCCCGCCCATCGCATTTAAAAGTGATAGTGATATGGGTCTTGAGGCTCATCGCCCGTTTGATATTCGCTGCTACCCCAATCCCTTCGAAGGCGACGTTGCTTTTGAATTGACACTTAGGAAAAGTGCAAAAATAAGTGTTTCCATTTTTGACATCAATGGAATATTGCAAAAACATCTATTGTCGCCTACGGAATATCCGACAGGGACACATACCCTGACCTATCATTTATCCGAATTAAGAACAGGCGTATATCTCTGCACAATAAACGTTGGAAACAAGAGGTCTTCTATAAAATTATTGAAAAAGTGAAAAACAGGCTTTTATTCA
>BNTR01000157.1 GCA_025996755.1 Bacteroidia bacterium | reverse complement strand
CGGCCTTTCATATTTTGAAGGAGCATGTTTTTAAGATGGTGAAAGAGAATTGATTGGGATTAATCCCCAAACTCGGCGTAAAGTTAGGCGGTATATTCCAATCTTTTTGAAGAGCCTACTTTTTCTTTCTTCATTTTCAGTATGTTAATTGCAAAATATTTTGTACTTTTGTGCCGTTTTTCTGACAATTCTAAAAAGCAAAAGTGATATATTGATTTATAAATGAATATTAAAAAAATGGACAGTTAAGGAGAGAAAAACAAATGCAACAACGCCAATTTGCCGCAGCATTAGAAATTGATATGCCGATGTACAGTAAAATTGAGCGTGGCGAACGCCGTGCCAAACGCGAACAGGTTATTGCGCTTGCCAAAATATTTCAAGTTAATCCGAATGAATTTTTGACACTTTGGGTTGCCGACCGGATTCTTGAGGCGATAGAAGATGAAAAAGAGTTGGCAGGGGAAGCGTTGAATATTGCAAAAGAAAATATAAAAAAAGAATGATATGGAAGAAGAAAATAAAAATATAACCCACCCTCGTTTTATTCCCAATAAGCCTTGCGGAATAGACAAGTCTGAAGGCAAATCGCAGGAAAGATTGACAAATGCGATTGTAAATCATATTGTTTCTAATGATAATAATTCTCAAAATCTTTCTCGAATAATTGGTTTAGAAGGCGGTTGGGGTGTTGGTAAAACAAATGTTATCCAACAATTAATAGAACACAATAAGATAAAAAGCAACTATTATATTTTTGAATATGATGCTTGGGGCAACCAAGAAGATTTACAACGCCGGCCATTTTTGGAAACGATTACGAAAGAACTAATCGAAGAAAAAATTCTTGAAGACAATAATAAAATTCATTGGCAACAAAAATTGGATGATTTATTAGCGCACAAAATAACTCGTGTCAATAAATCAATGCCACAATTTAATGCTGGTGCATTTTGGACTGCTCTATTTTTAGCATTAACACCAATAACAACATTTATTTCGGAACGTTTAGAAAATGCACAAACAGTTAATTGTCTATGGATGTTAGTTTTAATTGCATTCTCACCAATTTTATTAGGCATTATTGTTTGGGGGATAACTGCAATTTTAGATAAAGATGCAAGACATTTTGGATACCTCTTAAAAATTTCAAAAAATGAAGATATTTCAACAACAAATACAGAAACAATAAATGAGGAGGAGCCGACCGTTGCAAAATTCAAAGCATGGATGAGTGAAATATCCAACTACATTGAAGAAAATAAAAAGCCCAAACTCATTATTGTTTATGATAATATGGACAGATTACCCTCTGAAAAAGTTAAACAACTTTGGTCGTCTATTCATACTTTCTTTGCTGAAAATGGTTTTGATAATATTTGGGCAATAATTCCTTTTGATGAAAAGCATTTGTCATGTGCTTTTGGCGAATCCGAGCAACTGACTAAACATTTTATCAGCAAGACATTTCCTGTTGTTTATCGTGTAACGCCACCTGTAATTACTGATTTCAAAAACATTTTCAACACATTATTTGAAGAAGCATTTGGCAATACCGAGATAAAGCAACAAGAAGATATTAACCGTATATTTAGATTAGAAAAACCAAATGCCACTGTTAGAGAAATGATTGAGTATATCAATCAATTAGTTGCATTGAAAAATATTTGGCACAATGAAATTGACATTCTATATATTGCTGTTTTCGCACTGAAAAAAGACGATATTTTATCAGCACATATTGTAAATGAAACACATTATGGCGATGGGCGAACAAATGATTTTGAAAGAGAAGTGTTGCCTGATTTAATTCCGCCAGCAGAACAAATTCTATCTGGTAAGTATTTAAGCGAATATATTAAAAGTATTATCCCGAACGATGAAATTTTACAAAAAAACATATCTGCTCTTGTATATGGTGTTTCTCTTGCGATTGCAGAACAAATACCAATGTCAAAACACATAGACAGTTGCTTTAATTTAGAAGTCAATGCAGATATAAATAAGTTTAAAGACACAACCAACTTCATTCACATTTTAAGCGACAAAGTCAAAAATTCAGATATAGCACAATTAGATAACGTTATTCAATGCTTATCACAATTAGATTCTGCTACTTTATCAGAAGCAAACCAACAAACTATTATAACACTTTGGAATACGCTTGCCCAAAGAAAAATGAAGGTGTCGCTTACAAAACAAGAATTCGATGATAAATATAAATTGCTATTGACAAATGCAGACAATAATCACAAACAAAATATAGTAAAACGCTTATGTAAACAAATTCAATCATTCAAAGATTTTAACAGTGAGAATTATTATAACTCATTATGCGAAATCGACGAATTTGTACAGTCAAATAACATTGAAATTCAATTGACCGATTGTCTTATTGATATAGAAAAAGAGCCAGAATTATTTGTAAAGTATGTGTTGGTAGCGAAAGAAAATTTTCCTATGTATAAATTAATTGTAAATACCGAAGAATTAAACGAATATATTTCTAATGCAACTTTCGAAACACCTGTAAATGATGCTAACACTTCTATAATTAATGCAAATTCTGCGTTATTTCCTACAACTGATTTTATAGAAATATTGCGAATATTACAAAGCTACTACAAATTTGAAAAATTTCTCGACAAAATTAAAACATTAATACCTAATACCACCCCAGTCCATTTTAAACCCTTATTTGACGTTTACAAAATTCTATCAGATGAAAAACCATTAAAAGTTCAGTTAAACCCAACTCAACGCCAAATCATTTGGAATGCACTTGCTTCAAAACCAAACACACCTGAATATTTGGAGATTGTAACCATTCAAATAGCAAACGGTACAAATGCAGGAGGTACTTTCAATGAAGAACAAATAAAATATATTGCAGAAAACTTGGATTATTATGCAAGTTATGGAGATTTGCTCTTAAATAGTTTGTCTTGGAATATTCCTCACTTAATCCAAGCATTGAAGTATATGACTGAAAATAAATTAGGCATATCATTATCAATAGAAAATATTTTACCACAATTTGAGCAAATAAAATCAAGGTTAGGCGTTACAGACGCTGTTTTGTTAATTCAATTGAACAGATGGGAAAAAGATAAGAATAAAATCACAAAAGATAATATCCAACAGATACTTCCAAATGCACAATTTTTCCAATTTTCAAAAGCAACAAAAAATAATTTAACAGATTATTTAAATACTACAATTATTGAGGCACTTGCCAAAATTACAACTGACACATTGTATCAACAAAGGCAACAACCTACTTATTATTGGAATACTATTATGCAAAATTTCATTGATACTGATTTTATTAAACCATTGCCAGATAATTTAACTGAATTAGGAAAACTCTATCTTGATGATATTGCAAAAGGAGTAAATGTTGATACAGTTGGTATTACATTAATTGAAAAGTTAGACCCTAAAAAAACAAAAGAAACGATTGCCAATATAAAAAATCAAATTTGCAACAATGTAGCCAACTATAAAATAAGTGTGAATAAATTTAAACTTCTGCATAGTTGGCTTGAAAAGCAGGGCGATTTACAATCTCGTGCGGGTGATGTATGTCAATATATTTTAAGTCCTGTTGCAAATGATGACGATTGCTTGAAAATAATAATTGAAAATGATTTATATATCTCAATTATCAATTCTTCTGACACACAGGCAGATACTTTCAATAATACTATAAAAACAAAAATATCAAAAAGTACAGACAACGATTTGATTGCATTTGCAAAGAAAATTGGAATTGAAAAAGAAATAATACAATAATTTATGTCCGAATCTCAAAACATAGAATACAAATCCTCATGGCATGAGGACTATTTAGATTGGATTTGCGGCTTCGCCAATGCGCAGGGCGGCAAAATCTACATTGGCAAAGACGACGACGGCAATGTCATTGGCATTGCCGACTACAAAGATTTGATGGAAAAAATCCCCAACAAAATCAAAAATCAGTTGGGCATTACCGCCGAAGTCAATCTTTTGCAGGAAGATGGCAAACATTACATAGAAATCGTTGTGCAGCCTTACTCCGTGCCTATTTCGTTGCGCGGCAGGTATTTTTATCGCAGTGGCAGCGTGAAACAGGAATTGACAGGCGCAGCCCTGAACGAGTTTTTATTGGAACGCATTGGCAAAAAGTGGGACAGCGTGCCTGTTCCAAATGTTCAAATAAAAGATTTGAAGCCCGATACTTTTATTTTTTTCAAAGAAAAAGGCATAAAGAGTAATCGTATTGCTGAAGACAGCCGTAACGATACGCCTTTGCAAGTACTTGAAAATCTCAAACTTGTCGATAAAAGCCTGTTGAACAGAGCCGCCGTGATGCTTTTCCACCCCGACCCTGAAAAATTTGTGTCAGGAGCGTATATCAAAATCGGTTTTTTCCGCACCGACAGCGATTTGCTTTTTCAGGACGAAATACACGGAAATCTCTTTGAGCAAGTCGAAAAAACAATGGATTTTCTGCTGACAAAATACACCAAAGCGTTGATTTCATACGAAGGACTTACGCGGGTTGAAACTTACGAATATCCCAAAGATGCCTTGCGCGAGGCGTTGCTGAATGCCGTTGCACACAAGGATTATACAGGTCCGTACCCAATTCAAATCAGCGTGTATGCCGACAAAATTATGATTTGGAATTACGGACGATTGCCCGAAAATTGGACTGTTGAAGATTTGCTTGACAAACATTCTTCGCAACCGCGCAATCCTGATATTGCAACCGCCTTTTTCCGAAGTGGGTATGTGGAATCGTGGGGACGCGGAATGGACAAAATGAAAAATTTATGCCTTGAAGCCAAAATTCCTGTACCTCAATTTTCCTGCAAAGGCAACGATTTTTGGACAATCTTCCGCAAAGATATTTACAACAAAGAAGATTTAAGTAAATTAGGGCTGAACGACAGACAGATTGATGCATTGTTGTTTTTTAAGGCAAAAGGCGAAATAACGAGCTCGGAATATGCCGAAAAATACAACATTTCCGACAGAACGGCACGCCGAGATTTGTCCGAAGTGACCGAAAAGGAATTGCTTAAAAATGAGGGAGATAACAAACTTTCGCGCTATATTTTTCCTTAAATGTCCGATAAATGTCCGATAGATGTCCGAAATGTCCGATAGAAGGAATTTCTACTATGATTTGTGTGGAAAAGTTTTGTGTACCTAACCTTAAGTTTGCGGAAAATTTAAATCCGGGGAAAAATCATTACTTTTGTTGTGAGAAAGTAAAGATTTAACCGACTGACAAATGGTAAACTAAGTGCCTAATTAGATTTTGAAATCTACGTG
>BNTR01000156.1 GCA_025996755.1 Bacteroidia bacterium | reverse complement strand
ACGGAGCCGTGACGCGCAACTCGCGCACCACCAACCGCCGCGCAACCCAACCAAAAACGGCGGTGGACAGCGCGAAGGGCAAGAACAAGGCGGAAAATGATGGACTGTGGTACAAAACGGCGCAGGTGCTGGCACGCGGGTTGATGCTGGTGCGCAACGTCAGTTTTTCCTACACCCGCACGCAGGGGATGATGCTCCCGAATTTCCAGCCGGAAATCGGCGACTTCTTTGGGCAAAGCCACGCCACGCCGCTGGGCAGAGCACCGGGGTGGGAGTTCGCCTTCGGACTGACCGATGAACACTATTTGGATAAAGCCGCCGCCAACGGCTGGCTCATCACAAACGAGGAGTACAGCATCACGCCCGCCATCTTCAATCAGGCGGAAACATTCCGTATGACCGCCCTCGTGGAGCCGATTGCAGGGCTGAGAATCAACCTCAACGCCGACCGCCAAAAGACCGACCGCTCCGACATTTATTATATGTATGACGGCAGTCCCAAGCGGTTTTCGGGCAATTTCAGTATGACCACCGTGGGGCTTCTGGGCGGGGATGCAGACAAGGCGTTCGGCAAATTCCTGTCTAATCGCGAAATCATCGTGACGCGGCTGGAAGAGCAATACAAATACACAAGTATGAATCCCTCCGACGGGAGTGGAAAGGCACCTGTTGCAGAAAACTCCTCCGATGTGTTAATTCCCTCATTTTTAGCGGCTTACACCATCGGCGGGGATGCCGACCGGATGAGTTTGGATTTTTTCCCTTCGCTGATGCGGCTACTGCCCAACTGGACGATTTCCTACGATGGGCTGATGCGCGCACCGTTTATGCAGGCAGCTTTCAAGTCGTTTGCGCTCAACCACACCTACAAGAGCAGTTACGCGGTGGGTGCCTTCAATTCATTCGCCAACTGGGTGGACGCAGGCAATGGCTTGGGCTTTGTCAAAAACGTGACGACCGACCTGTATATGCCGTCGTCGCCCTACGATGTGACCGCTGTGAGCCTCACAGAGGCATTCGACCCGCTGATTGGCTTCAACTCCACGTTGCAGAACAATATGACGCTGAAATTGGCATACAAAACCTCGCGCAACGTCAATCTCAACGTGTCGTCCTACCAAATCGTGGAAATGAGCAGCACCGACATCACCGCCGGCTTGGGCTTCAGGATTGACGACTTCAACAAAGTCCTCCACCTGACAAAGACGGGCGGCGAGAAGTTCAACAACGACCTGCGCGTGTCGGCAGACATATCGTTCCGAAAAATGCAGAGCCTCATCCGCAAAATTCAGGATGCCGTCACGCAGCCCGTAAGCGGCGACCAGCAAACCGTCATCAAATGCACCGCCGACTACACAATGAGCCGCATGATAATCATGCAAGCCTATTTCGACAAGCAAATATCCACACCGCTGGTGTCCTCCACCGCCTATCCGATGACGAAGACCTCGTTTGGCATCAATGTAAAAATTAGTTTGGGGCGGTGAAAAGATACTCAACAGCACAAAACGACGAAACCTGAAACTTCCTTTGACAGAATTTCAGGTTTCTTTCCCTTTTATAGTGCGGTACACAATGCTTGTTTGCAACGGCACTTTCTGAGCACAAAGGTACGACTTTTTTCTGACATACCAAAATTTTTTAGTTAAAAATATGTAAAACCGATGCAATTTTCTATAATCCATCGAATGGGGGCATCGTCTTTGAACTTATTAAACAATTGTGCCACCTCTGTTTGCAAATCATTCGTCCGATTTTCAGAAATGCTGTTGAGTATAAACGATATGACCTTTATGGCTGAATCTAATCTATACTCATTTTGATTGTTTATTGACAGCGCAGGTCCATTTGTTAATCGTTGTTTTAATGTATGGTCGAATAATACTCTGCCGTGGGCGCATATATTGCGTATTTCAACGATGCTTTGCATATAATTTTCCATGACACTCACGTTGCGGATTCCGTAACGACCGGCTATTTCTTGCTTGATTTCCACGTCTTTCAGGTTTTTGTATGTGGTGAAAATGCCTCCGAATGTGATAAATTCCAAGGTTTTCCATGCCGGTGCATATTTGTCAGTTGTGTATTTTTTGTGGTGGCGTTTAATCACGGGATTTAATTTGAACGAATCGGTATATATTTTGAAATCAAACGCCTCAATATATTTGCGCTCCATCACGGCGGGGTCAACAAACCATGTACTGCAATCCAAATATTTGGTTGAAACTTGATACACCAGATTTGTTCTGAAATTGACCTCAATGCGATAGATGTATTTCGACAAAATAGTGCGCAAATCAACGTCCAGATAGTATAACGCCACAGCATCAGATATTTTAGACCCTGCCCTGTATTGGTGGTCTCGATGCTTGGTTTGCGGATAATTCACTTCAAAAGGGAAACTGTAAAAACCCAATCGAAAATAGCCGATGTCCCTTAAAACCTCCTTTGCCTTATCCACGCCAATGTCTAACGTCATCCCCCGTTGTTCGATTTTCGCTATTTGTTCCTCTGCAGTAGTTGCTCTTTTCATTTGACTGCAAAGGTAGTAACTTTTTTGTTACATTGCGACTATTTTGCAAAATTTATTCGATTTTTTCAGACTATAGCCGGTCGCTGCGCGCCGCATCCAATTTCAGGAAGATGAACAGCAGCATGGTGAATGCCAGCAGCGACGAGCCTCCGTAGCTGAAGAAGGGTAGCGGGATGCCTATGACGGGTGTTACACCGACGACCATTCCGATGTTTACCGCTACGTGGAAGAAGAGTATGGCGACTACGGAATAGCCATAGACGCGGTGGAAGGTCGATTTTTGGCGGTCTGCCAGATAAATCAGCCGCGTAAGCAGTACTAAGAAGAGTGCCAGCACTGTTACTGTCCCCAGAAAGCCCTCTTCTTCGCCAATGGTGCAGAAGATAAAGTCGGTATCCTGTTCGGGGACATATTTCAGTTTGGTTTGCGTGCCGTTGAGGGCACCTTTGCCCACTACGCCGCCCGAGCCGATGGCTATTTTCGACTGATTGACGTTGTAGCCTCTGCCGCTTGGGTCTTCAATCACGCCCAGAGCCACCTGAATGCGCTCTCGTTGGTGCTGTTTCAGCATATTGTCGGAGACATAATCGACGGAATACAAAAATCCGGACGAACAAACGGCGAACAGCACAATCCCCAGATAGAAGCCTTTGCGCTCTTTGAAAAACATCACGACGAGATAGATAATGCCGCAGCCAAGCATCGTCCAAACAGCCCAGCAGAGGTTGAACGGCACAAATCTATTGATAATTCCCGCCACAAGACTAATGCCCGCTATGACCGACAGACAGTATTTAATCAGATGTAGATTTTTGGTAAAAAACACCAGCAGCACCACGAGAAACAGCACGATGAGGGACAACACCATCAATTCGCTCAGCGGCGTGGCGGCATTGAACATCGTTTCGCCATACCGGATGACCAAGACGAAAAAAAGTATCGCGGCACCTCCCGAAAAGAGGACAGTTCCCGACATCCCTTCGCGATAAAAGACGAGGAAAAATGCCAGAAAGACCAATGCCGAGCCTGTTTCGTGCTGCGCAAAAATCAGTGCCATCGGCAGCATCACCAGCAGTAATACGCTCAGCATACTTTTCCCGCGCATCAGATTGAAGCGATAAGTGCTCATCAGCCGCCCCACAGCCAGCGCGGTGGCAAATTTTGCAAATTCGGCGGGCTGAAGACTCACCGGTCCCAGCACCAACCACGACCGCGAGCCTTTGATTTCAGGTGCAATAAATATCGTAACAATCAGCAGCACGATGATGAAAAAGTATATCCAGATGGCAAACACCTCGTACCAACTGCTCTCAATCACCAGCAGGGAAATGCCAACAACTACGGACACCAAAATCCAAATCAATTGCTTGCCCGACCGCTCCGTGAGGTCGAAAATACTCGCGTGGTCGAAGTCGTAAGTGGCGGCGTAGATACTAAACCAACCGGCGATTACAAACACCACGTACAAGGCAACGGTGACCCAATCCAACTCTGCCCAAATATTAGTTCTTCTGAACGACATTGCGTAATATTTTAGCGTTTTTCATATTCGATTCTATCCATTTATCCCGTTCGGGGATTTCGCGTTTGAGGTATTTCTCAATCATCAATCGCCCCATTGGCACCGCAAAATAGGCACCAAACCCGCCATTTTCCACAAACACCATGACTGCCACTTTCGGGTCGTCTTTGGGCGCAAAACCCATAAAAATGGAGTGGTCTTCGCCTTTGTTTTGAGCCGTTCCGGTCTTGCCGCATACCTCAATATCGGGGATGTTGGCTCCGTAGCAGGTGCCGCCTGCAACAGCCAGACGCATCCCTTCCACCACTGTTTCGTAGTGTTCGCGAGCGATGTTGGTGTAACGGGGGCGCGTGTAGAGCGTATCCAAAGGATTATCCTGTATTTTTTTCACCACATGTGGCGTATAGAAATAGCCGCGATTGGCGATGGTGGTTGCCAAATTGCATATCTGAAGCGGCGACAGCAACACTTCCCCCTGCCCAATGGCGTTGGACTTGATAGTGTAAAAGTTCCAGCGTTTGTCGTACCATTTGTCGTAAAAAGAACTGTTGGGAATCGTGCCGCGCTTTTCGTCGGGCATATCCACGCCCAGCGGGTAGCCAAAGCCCTGTGCCACCATGAGGTCGCGCCATTTGTCCATCGACTCCTGAATGGTGTTGTATTTTTTGTTGTTCAGCATGCTCATCAGTCCCCACGTAAAATAGGCGTTGCAACTCGTGCCAATCGCAGGCACGAGTGCCAGGGGGGAGTAGTGACCATGGCATCCGGGCTTCCCGTCGCCCAGAGGGAAGCCGTAGTTGCAGGAGAATGTCGTTTCCGGCTTGATGATGCCCTCCTGCAAAAAGGTGAGTGCCTGCGCGGTCTTAAACGTCGAGCCGGGCGGATAGGCACCGTTCAAAGCGCGGTTAATCAGCGGGGTGTAGGGGTCGCTTGCCAATGTCCTGTAGGTTGCGCCGAATTGTCGCCCCACCAAACTTGCCGGGTCGTAACTCGGCGACGACACCATGCAGAGGATTTCCCCCGTCCTCGGCTCAATCATAATGATAGAGCCAAGTTTGTTTTGCATCAGTTCTTCGCCATAAACCTGCAAATCCATATCAATCGACAGCGTCAAGTCCTTGCCCGACATGGAGGATTCGTCGAATCGACCGTTTTCATAGCTGCCTCTCATACGTCCGTGGGCATCACGGAGGAGGATTTCGATGCCTTTTTGTCCACGCAGATACGGCTCGTAGAATTTTTCAATGCCCGTTTTGCCGATATAGTCGCCCTGCGTATAATACTTGTCTTTTTCGATGTTTCTTTTGTCCGCTTCGGCGATGTATCCGAAGACATGTCCGGCGTTGGGGTAGGCATATTCCCTG
>BNTR01000155.1 GCA_025996755.1 Bacteroidia bacterium | reverse complement strand
AAAGAAAGTGATTACCACGCAAAAGGGATATTGTCCGTCGAGGTTTCTATAAATCCCGCCAGCATCACCAGCGCGCCCTGCCCCACAATGGTTGCAATGCGGTAAAAAGTGCTCCGGATGCCCACAAACATCGCCTGCCGGTTGGTGTCTAACCCCAGCATATAAAAGCCGTCGGCGGCAATGTCGTGCGTTGCCGAACTGAACGCCAAGAGCCAAAAGAAGGCGAGCGATGCCTGAAAAAAGAACGGCAACGGTATCGTGAAAGCGATGCCCGCAAAGCCGGCACCGATAAAGAGTTGCATGAGCACTATCCACCAGCGTTTGGTCTTCAAAATGTCGATGAACGGACTCCAAAACGGCTTGATGACCCACGGCAGATACAGCCAACTCGTGTAGAGGGCGATGTCGGTATTGGAAATGCCCATCCGTTTATACATGATGACCGAAATCGTCATCACAGCCACATAGGGCAAGCCTTCCGCCAAATACAGCGAAGGAATCCATGCCCACGGCGATGTTTCTTTATTCGTATTTTTCATTGCAGGTGCAAAGATACAACATTTCTTTCAATGAACATAAATATTTTGTACCTTTGCGCCCGAATTTATGCTGAATAAAATCACATATCCGGTCAAGCAAGAGTTGGAAGCGTTTGACAAACTCTACACAGAAGCGTTGAACAAGCATTTGACACATTTTCAATTCATGTTGGAGTTCGTTTCCAAAACAAAAGGGAAGCGGATTCGACCGTTGGTTGTTATCCTGTCTGCCAAATTGTGCGGCGAACCAACCCGCAAGACATTGGAATATGCCGCTGTTCTCGAACTTTTGCACACGGCAACGCTCATCCACGACGATGTGGTGGACAATGCCCGCGAACGGCGCGGAAATCCCTCCGTGATGTCGGAATACGACAATCGCGCGGCGGTGCTGCTGGGCGACTACATCATCTCGCAAGCCATCACCCTCGGTGTGGGCACAGAAAACCTCGCCGCTCTGAAAATCATGGCAAACCTCTCTCAAAATATGGCGGAGGGCGAACTCACACAACTGATTTCATCCTCCGAAGTGATTGTCGATGAGGCGCGCTATATGGAAGTTATCCGCAAAAAGACGGCGGTGCTGCTCGCCTCCTGCGCCGAAATGGGCGCGCTGTCGGTGAATGCCACCCCCGAAATCGTAAAAACCCTCCATAGCATCGGCGAAAATCTGGGAATGTGCTTCCAAATGCGCGATGATATTTTCGACTATTTCGAGCAAGGCGACCTCGGCAAGCCAACGGGCAATGACATCCGCGAAGGCAAAATCACCCTGCCGCTGATTCACGCACTGCAAACGCTGCCAAAAGAACAATCCGATGAGGTGCTACAAATCTTCCAAAGTCGCGATTTGTCGCCGTCCACCATTCAAATGTTCATCCAATTGACCAAGGCGCACAACGGCATCGAATACGCCCAAGCCAAGATGCAAGCCCTCAAAGCCGAAACCCTCGCCCTGCTCAACAACTTCCCCAACTCCGACGCAAAAACCGCCCTGCTGCTGCTGATTGACTACATCATCGAGCGCGAAAAATAACCCCCGTTTTTCTTACAGCGGATACTCATCAAAGGCATAAAGGATGGTCGAGAGATACCGCTCGCCCGTATCGGGGAGGATTACCACGATGTTTTTGCCCTTGTTTTCGGGCTGTTGCGCAAGCGTTGTTGCCGCAAAAGCAGCCGCTCCCGAAGAGATGCCGACCAATAGTCCTTCCGTTTTTGCCAATTCGCGACCGGTGCGGATGGCATCGTCGTTGGATACTTTCAGGATGCGATTGACCACCGAGTTGTCGTACGTTTTGGGCACAAATCCGGCACCGATACCCTGTATCTTGTGCGGTCCGGGTGCGCCGCCCGACAGCACGGGCGAATCTGCCGGCTCCACGGCAACGACTTCCAACTTGGGGTTCAGTTCTTTCAACCGCTTGCCCGCGCCGCTGATAGTGCCGCCGGTGCCCACGCCGCCCACGAGAATATCGACTTTGCCGTCGGTGTCGCGCCAGATTTCCTCCGCCGTCGTGCGGTAGTGGATAGAGGGGTTGGCGGGGTTTTCAAACTGTTGCAGGATAATCGCGCCGGGCGTTTCGTTGCGCAGAGCGTTAGCCTTGGCGATTGCGCCTTTCATACCGTCGGTGCCGGGCGTGAGCACGAGGTTGGCACCGAGTGCTTTCAGCAGATTGCGCCGTTCGAGGCTCATCGTTTCGGGCATCGTGAGCGTCAGTTTGTAGCCCTTCACGCTCGACACAAAAGCCAGCCCCACGCCCGTGTTGCCACTTGTAGGCTCAATAATCGTTGCGCCGGGCTTCAAGACACCGCTCTTTTCGGCATCCTCAATCATCGCGAGGGCGATACGGTCTTTCACACTGCCGGCAGGGTTGAAATACTCCAACTTGGCGATGATGTGCGCGCCGGCTGATTTCGACTTCCCGTAAGCAGACAGTTCCAGCAACGGGGTGTTACCGATTAAATCGGTCAATTGTTTAAAAATTCGTGCCATAAATATTATGTTTAAAGTGAATATTCCGACAAAGGTAGTCATTTTTTTCGTAATTTTGCACCCACGATGAATAAATTTATCTTGGCAGACAATCAATATATCACCCGCGAGGGAGTTAATGCTTTGTTGAGGCAATCCGTGCCGGCGGATGCCGTCGTCGAGGCGGCTTCGCGCGTGGAGTTGATACGGCAGTTAGAAAAACATCCCAAAGCCGTTGTGGTGCTCGATTACACGCTTTTCGATTTATCGGATTCGCAACTGATGAATATGCGGCAGAAATATGCGTCGTCGTCGTGGCTGCTGTTTTCGGACGAACTCTCGACGCATTTTTTGCGGCAGGTGTTGCTCTCCGACCAGCAATTTGGGGTAGTGATGAAGACCGATACGAAAGCCGACATTCTCAAGGCATTGCAGCAGACCGCCGAGGGCAAGCCCTATCTGTGCGACCTCGCTGCACAGGTGTTGCAAGACAGTATGCCAACGCAAAACCGCCAACAAGACCTCCTCACAATCCGCGAACAGATGGTGCTACACGAAATCGCGCTGGGCAAAACCACCAAAGAAATTGCCGACGAGCACAACATCAGTTTCCACACCATCAACACCCACCGCAAAAACATTTTCCACAAGCTGGAAGTAAACAACCTGCACGAAGCCACCAAATACGCCCTCCGCGCCGGCATCATCGACTTGGCGGAATATTGCATTTAGTTTTTTCAATTATCGGCACACGTGCCAAAAGATAATTTTTACCGTAGGTTAAAAACGGTTTTGGATTTATCCTTTTTGCGGCAACAGACAAGTTCCTAATACGGAGCAGAGGGACAGAAGAGCATCGACCCGGAGGAGTTCTTCAAGTTCATGTTGATAGGTTAGAAAACATCAAATGACAGTTTGGTAGAAAAAGCGGTAGTGGAAGATACCCAAAACTATTATCAGGAACTATCCGCTAATGAGGAAGCAAAAGAAAGAGTGCACAAACACAAACGGGGAACAAAACTAAGCAATTCGGATTTTTCAAGTACCACCGATCCCGGATGCCCGCATAACTGAAATTTTGGCTTAATGGACAAAATTATTTGCCACCACGCAAGCGCAACTTCATAGTGCTCACTTCAACGTGCCGGCTTCGGCTTCCTGATACATCTTTTCGTTGGCGGAAATATACACTTCCGTGCGACGGTTTTGTGCCTGACCTGCTCTTGTGCTGTTGTCAGCCATCGGTTGGGAAGAGCCTGCGCCTTCGGCTGTCAGGCGGATGGTGTTGATGCCCTGACTTGCCAGATAGTCCTTCACCGATGAGGCGCGCGCGGCGGACAATTTGTCGTTCGTTTCGACTTTGCCCGTGTTGTCGGTGTGACCAATAATGTGCACATCGGTGTCGGGATTGTAGGTCAAAGAGGCTGCAAACTGCGTCAAAGCCGTCTTGGCAGCCGGACTCAATGTGCTCGAATTGGTTTGGAACAGGAAGCCTGACTCGAAAGTTACCTTAATGGCTTGTCCTGCGTCTATCGCTTCCACTTGTGCGCCTTCGATTTTTGCCAACTCCTCTCTTTGCCTGTCCATCTTGCGACCAATCAGGTTGCCGGCTCCTGCACCGCCAGCCAGAGCCGCACCGCCTCCCGCAACGATGACGGTACCTTTCGCCTTGTTGCCGGTTCCGCAACCGGACAACAAGAGGGCGACACTCATTGCGCCAACCGAAAACAAATTTCTTACATTGTTCACTGTTTTTGAAAATGCTATTCGTAAATTCAACTAATATCCAACGTGTCGGCGTAGGCATCTTCTGCTGCCAATATGAGCCGGATTTCATCCTCCGTGAACGTGCCGATGCCGTCTTTGGCGGCTTGTTTGATGACAAACTTGACCAGTTCTGCGGCTTCTTTTTCGTCATCGTCGTCGCTCAGCCAGTCGCGTTTCTCGTAAAAGTCGCAGACCACATCCAATATGTAGTAGAGGTCGTCGGTGGCGAATTTTTCTTTCAGCTCGGCGGGCAGTTGGTTACTGATAAATTGGACGGCAACCTCGTCGTCGTATTCTGCTGCCATTGATTTATCCTTTTTTAGCACTTGCGCCTTTCAGCCCTCTGGCTGCGGGACGGGCGGCACTTTTGGTGGTTGCTTTCGGCGCACTTTTCGGAGTGGCTGTTTTCGCGGGCGTTTGCATCGCCGATTTTGCCGGCTTCGGCTTTTTCTCCGTGCCATCTGCCGTTTCCGTTGCCTCGTCGGCTTCGTCGGCATCTTCTTCCTCGATGTCCGCAAAGTCGGTGAAACCGGCGTTAGTCAGCACATTGTACCACTTCATCATTTTGTGGATGTCGGTGGGATACACGCGGTCGCGGTCGAAATCGGGCAATACCGTCGCGAGATAGTCTTTCAGTTCGTCGGACGTGATGTCCGCCTTGTAAACAATCGGTTTGCCTCCCTCTTTTTCCCTCACTTTCGTCAGCACCTGCGACAGAGGCATCTCCTCATTAGCCGTATACATCGCGATGTCGTGCAGCGAAATAACCTTGTCGCGCATGTAAACAGGTTCGCGCTTCCCGTCAAGCAGCGACTCCACCACAAACATATTTTTCCCTTGGGAAATCAACCTAAATAGTCCCGGCTTGCCGGAAACGGATAAGATTTTCTTTAGCATAGTTCATTTTTTATATAAAACACAGTGCAAAAGTAATACAATTTTATTTATCCACCAAACATTTTCAATTATTTGTGCCCCGTGGTGCATTCCTTGACAATCGCCGCCATTTTGCCCTCGTTGAGTTCCAAACTTTGCAACAGTTTCAACTGCGCCTTGGTGCGTTGGAGGTTGTGTTCGGGCGAATGAATCTTGTAATAGGTGTCGCCGTTGGGGTAGTCGGTAAAAAAGCGGACGGTCTGCATATACGTCAGCAGGCGTGCGCCAAACGGCAGGTTTTCTATTTCGATGGGCAGCAGAAAACTTTTAGCTGTTTTGAG
>BNTR01000154.1 GCA_025996755.1 Bacteroidia bacterium | reverse complement strand
AATACCTATTCCTTTGATATAGCGAGATGCCCGCCCCGATTCATCGCTTCGACAGTCCCAATTTTCCCCCGCCCACGGGAACGGACAGAGCCAGGATGTGGGCAACAATTCGCTACAATTTGGTGCGTATCCCTCGCTATATCAAAGGAATAGGTATTATCAGAAAGAAAATTAAAGAGTTGCAGCCCGATGTGGTGGTCAATTTTTATGATATGCTGGTGGGGCTGATTTATGCGGTGTGTCCGCCCAAACCGCCCTGTATCTGTGTCGCGCACCAATATGCGTTTTTGCATCCCGATTATCATTTTCCGGCGGAAAATGCGGCGGAATTGCGCAGTTTGAAATTGGTAACGCGCATCACGAGCCTCCGAGCGGCGAAGTTGTTTGTGCTGTCTATTCGTAACGTGGAGGCGGCGGAGGGTGGTGGTGCCCGCCCCAATAAACCAGCCGACCGCTTCGTGTTTGTGCCCCCCCTGTTGCGCGAGGAAGTCTTCGAGGCGACACCCACAGACGGCGATTATATGAATGGCTATCTGCTGAACGCGAATTATGCGGAGGATATTATCGCGTGGCAAAAGCAGCATCCGGACGTTTCCATGCACTTTTTTTGGGACAAAAAAGAGGCGGAAAAAGAGACCGTCATCAACTCCCGTTTGTCGTTCCACCAGTTAGACGACAAGTTGTTCCTCGACTATTTGGCGGGTTGCAAGGGCTATGCCACCACGGCAGGCTTTGAATCGGTGTGCGAGGCGGCTTATTTCGGCAAACCCGTTTTGATGGTGCCAACGCACATTGAACAGGCTTGCAATGCCTACGAATTTGCACAAGCCGGCTTCGGCATCGCTGCCACCGCTTTCGATTTGGATGCCCTCCTTGCGCTCACGTCCCGGTAGAGAGCCAATCCGCAGTTTCGCGTTTGGGTGGAGCAGTCGGAGGCGCGGTGGATGGCGGCGTTGGGGAGTCTTTGAACTTGACGAAATAAATCACCGCTCCGCTCCGGTAACAAAATAGACGGGCGACGACACGGCGCTTTCGTTGTGAAAGCGGTCGTAGGACGTTACGGCGTAGTAATAGCCGCTTTCGACGGCGTGATTGACGGATATGAGGACGGAGGTTTCTGCCACGCGGGTGGCAATCAGGTTTGTCGCTTTGTCGGTATCCACAGGGTAGTTTTGCGAGCGATAGATATTATAAAAAAGGTGCTTTCTGTCGGGTTGGCGCACCGGCTGCCAACTTAGTTGCATAAAATTGCCGTCGCGCACGGCTTCCACCCCTTGCGGGGTTAATGGACGCATATTGTTGAGCCACGGCATCGGTGGCAGCAGGGCAGGGTAGCGGTAGTATTCGCCGGCGAGTTTGTCCATAATGCCCTTGGTGTTGTCGGTGAGGTATTTCAGGCGATAGAATACTTGCCCGCCCATTTGGTGTTGGCGGGTGGCATCGACCTGCGCGGTGAGCACGTCGAGCGTCCAGTTGCCCTCTTTTTTGTCCATCCGATAGACACCCAGACCGGGGATAATCAGCCGCCCGTGGCTGCGCGACTGCCAATCTTCCACAAACGGGAAAAACAGATTGTCTTTGTGATACATCATCGGGATGATGAAATCGTGCTTGCCGTTTGCCAGCCAATTTTCAGGGTCCTGGCTCACGTCGAGAGCCGTCAAATAGCGGTTCCCGACCTTGATATGGTCGTCATACATACCGATTACCGAACTGCTGACCTGCACCCAGGGCTTCCGCTCCTTCACCTGGTCGTAGAGTTGATACACCAATCTATTGATGTTGTCTCTGCGCCACACGGACTTGTCCTGACCGCTTCCATACAGATTGAACGTTGTTTTGTCGGGAAAATTCATATCGGGGTAGCGGATATAATCCAGATGAATGCCGTCGATGTCGTATTTTTCGACAAGTTCGTGGACGAGCGGCAGGAGGTATCGTGCCGTTTTCGGATTGCCCGGGTCGAGATACATTTCATCGCGATGTTTTTGCACGAGGTCTCTGTTTCGTTTGGGGATGGTGGCGTTTTCCTTCCCCAGCGGGTAGGCAACAAACCACGCGTGGCATTCCAAACCGCGCTTGTGGCACTCCTCCACCGCAAATGCCAGCGCGTCGTAGCGATGCGTGGTGTTCCGAATGCTGATGTGGGTGGTCTGCGGCTCAATTTTTGACAAATGAATCACGTCGCCACGCAGGCGGGTTTGTATGAACACCGCGTTGAAATTGGCTTTTTTCAGTTGGTCTAAAATGGTCTGCAAATCCCTCTTTTGCTTCTCAATATCCGCTGCGTTGGCGTGTGGAGTCCGAGGCCAGTCGAGCGAATAGATAGTTGTAATCCACACGGCACGCATCTCCTCTTTGGGTGGCTGCGCACGAATGGCACAGGCACTCAACAGGGTCAATATCAAGAAGATATGTTTAATTACTCTTAAAACGTTTGTTCAAGAACTCGGTTACCTCTGCGGTGATGTTGTAACGTTCATCGGCATACAACGTGGCAGTTTTTGTGATAATCATCTGGTATTTTTGAGGCGTGTTAAACTCCTTAATACCAAGCAGTAAAGAGTCGCTCAACTGTTGTTGAATGTTGCGCTGCTTTGCTGCCAAATCCTGTTGCACCTGTTCGGCACGTTTTTCGAGGTCGGCTTGCATCCGTTGGATGCGCGTTTGCTCCTGTTCGGCGCGGTCTCGACTTGCAAAGGCACTGTTTTGCACTTTTTGCTGGAACGCAATCGCCTCATTTTGCAGTTTCCGTCCGGCGGCGTTCAGCGATTCATTCTGTTTGCTCAGCTCTTTTTCGTAGCCATCCACCAATTGCAGATAGAAATCCAAATGGTTGATTAACGAATCAACATCTACATACGCCACGGGGAGCAATTCGGAACTCACTCCTTCTGCAATAACCACGTCGGCGTTTCCCTTGCCGCCGCATTGCGTAAATACTAACATCACGCCAGCCAGAGCGAGCGATACTAACAGTGTTTCTTTTATTCTCTTCATTTTTTTTATATGTTTATTTTTTTCGGGTGCAAAATTAGATAAAAAAAATGAACTTTTCGTCATTTTTTCTTGCTAATTCAAAAAAATTGCGTAACTTTACGCTTTGAAATGAAATATTAAGCATATTTAATATATCTATTGCAATGGAAGTAAAGGATTTAACTCCGTCGGAGGTCTGGGATTTATTTGATAAAATCACAGCCGTGCCCCGTCCTTCAAAGAAGGAAAGTAAAATTGTTGCATTTTTGCTGGATTTTGCAAAAGAGCACGATTTGGAAGTAACAAAAGACAGTGCCGACAATGTGTTTATGCGCAAACCGGCGACACCGGGTTATGAAGACCGGAAAACGGTGATTTTGCAGTCGCACGTGGATATGGTGTGCGAAAAAAACAGCAATGTGGCGTTTAATTTTGAGACCGACCCGATTAAAACACAAGTAAAAGACGGTTGGGTGAAGGCGCGCGGCACGACGCTGGGTGCCGACGACGGCATCGGTATGGCGGCTGCGCTGGCTGTCCTCACCGCTCCGGATGTGCGGCACGGACCGCTTATCGCCCTCTTCACCACCGACGAAGAAACGGGCTTGAACGGGGCAAACAACCTCAACCCGCAATTCCTGCAAGGCGACATTTTGCTCAATTTGGACAGCGAAGAATGGGGCGAATTTTGCATCGGCTGCGCCGGAGGCAGACACACGCGCGGCGTGTTCACCTTCCGCTGGGAACCGGCTCCACGCAACCATTTTGCGTGGGTGGAAGTGAAAGTAAGCGGACTTAAAGGCGGACATTCGGGCAGCGATATTCACAAAGAATTGGGCAATGCCAACAAAATTTTGGCACGCTACCTCTATTCTTTGATGCAGCAGGAAACGATTTTCATTGCCGACATCGACGGGGGCAATCTGCACAATGCCATCGCTCGGGAGGCGCGGGCTACGATTGGCTTCCCCAGCCTGTTCAAAGATAGAGCCGTTGCGCTGCTCAACATTCTGCAAGCCAATCTGTTGGACGAATTGTCGCCGGAAGACCGCCCCCTGTTCCAATTAGAAATCAGCACCGCCAGCCAGCCGCCGCAGGTCATCGACAAAAAGGCAGCAACAGACTTAATATCAGCACTTTACACGCTGCCGCACGGTGTCATCGGTTGGAGCCACGCTATGCCGGGCACGGTGGAAACATCCACCAATCTGGCGAGCGTGAAAATGCACGACAATCAAAAAATCGTGGTTACGACCAGCCAACGCAGTTCTTTAGCCTCCGCCAAAGAAGACATCGTTACGCGCGTGGGCATCATCTTCCGTATGGCATCGGCAGAGGTGCGAACCACCGACGGCTATCCGGGCTGGAAACCCGACCCGCAATCGCCGATTTTGAACATCTGCAAGAAAATCTACAAAAGACTGTATGGCGATTTCCCCAAAATCATCAGCATCCACGCCGGTTTGGAGTGCGGACTGTTCAAAGAAAAAAAGCCCGACCTGGATATGATGTCGTTTGGACCCACCATCATGGGTGCCCACTCGCCCGAAGAACGCTTGGAAATAGACACCGTGAGCAAATGGTGGGATTTGCTGAAAGCGGTGTTGAAAGATATTCCGGTGCGCTGAATTACGCAGGGTAACGCATTTTTCAATTCAGTCATTGCGGCAATTTGCATGTATATTAATGCTCATAATCAAATTGTATTTCCGATAGATAGTAACACAAAAGATACTCAATCTTTTGTGTTTGCAGTGCAATACTTCAAAAATATCCCAGATATTAAAATCATTGATTCTTATATAACTATATGGGATACAAATTATTTTAAATTTGAAATATGGAAAATATATATGGAGTTATATTTCGTTGATGCTTTTTTGGGAACATATCTAATTATAGATGCAAATTCATCTGAATCTGAAATTTCCAAAGTAGCTAAATGGTGTGAGGATATTTGTAAAATAATAGAAAAAAAAAAGAAAAATGAATAGAAAATACAAACATAGAAAGTCGAGAAACACACGCCTTACGGCTTGTTGCAAAGCTCCAGCCTTGCCTGATGCAGAGGGATTGAAATGTTTTCTGCTACGTTGTGATAAATTTTAATCTTTTTGAAGAAAGTATTTTTGCTGAATTACAGCCTTTTATGCGTATTTTCTTATTGACAATCAGATTTTCAATGCTCCATTCTTCGCGGACAAAGGAGAACAATGTGCTGTTGAAGTCAGCAATCAGATTAGGGAAAGAGATTATTGCGTGAACCAATTTTGTTTCACCAATAATTCTCTTATTCCTAAAATATTCAACGGTGGATATGATTTGCTCAACCATATTTTCGGGGTAGTTGTATTCTCTTTTGAATGCCGCATTTTCATCATTTGCATATTTGGTTTCTACGTTTTTAGATAAGTGAGCATATCATAATATACATGCAAATTGCCGCAATGACTGAATTGAAAAATGCGTTACCCTGCGTAATTCAGCGCACCGGAATATCTTTCAACACCGCTTTCAGCAAATGGTGGGATTTGCTGAAAGCGGT
>BNTR01000153.1 GCA_025996755.1 Bacteroidia bacterium | reverse complement strand
CGATATTATTAATTTTATCGTTTTTGCATATCGTGGCGAAATTGTTACTATTGCAAACTATGAAATTTTTAAGGATGAAATCCATTACGAAATAACATATAAATGTAAATGTGATTTGAATAAAATAATTGATGATTATAAAAAGAGGGTATTTATGATAGGATACAACGAGTTATATGAATTTATCAAACAATGGAAAAACACATAAAATACACAGCCCCATTACTATTGTTTCTACTCCATTTCACAGGATTAGACAAAGAAACCTGCGGCTTCCATTCCGTATCAGGTTGGCAAACCTGTCTCACATATCAATTCCTGCATACGTCAATAATACACGTATTGCTGAACTCTTTTTGCTTCGCGATGTTGCTACGTAACTGCAAATTCAAATTCATTGATTACGTCTGGGCATTCAGCATATCAGCACTGTGCGCTTACATCTGTACCACTTCGGGCGCATACACCGAAACCGTCACCGTAGGATTTAGCGGCGTGCTGTATGCTATCATAGGGATGCAACTGCTTGAAGTGTTAGACAAGTGGGCGTGGAACGCAAAGCAATTTCTATCACTCCTGATAGTGTCATTGCTAATATCATTCTTCAATCCCCATTCAAACACATTGCTACATATACTCTGCGCCGCGCTCGGATATTTCTATTGGCTGGCAAAAGTGATAATTTCAGAAAGTAAACAATTTAAATTATAAAAATATGAAAAAGTATTTAGGAGTGAAAGTAGTATCGGCAGAGCCGATGAGTTATCGCGAAGCAGGGAAAGCGGGTTTAATCCGCAATTATGACCCTGAAAGTGAAAGTTTAGGTGACGGATACAAAGTTGTCTATGAAGATGGCTATGAGAGTTGGTCGCCAAACCGAACGTTTAAAAAAGCGTATCGACAAATTGATGGACTCTCCTTTGGTGATGCCATCGAATCGTTGAGACAAATTGAAAGAGCTGTTGTTTCCGAATTTGAAAAAGACGGTTTGAAGTATTCGTCTCCGGGAGATTGTTGCGCTCCTTTAGATTTTTGCAAGACAAAGGATGTTGAATGAACCATGAAAATTTCAGGCTGGCAAACCTGTTTAACATATCAATTCCTGCATACGTCAATAATACACGTATTGCTAAACTCTTTTTGCTTCGCGATGTTGCTCCGTAACTGCAAATTCAAACTCATTGATTACGTCTGGGCATTCATCATATCGGCATTGTGCGCTTACATCTGTACCACTTCGGGCGCATACACCGAAACCGTAACAGTAGGATTTAGCGGCGTGCTGTATGCTATCATCGGAATGCAACTGCTTGAAGTGTTAGACAAGTGGGCGTGGAACGCAAAGCAATTTCTATCACTCCTGATAGTGTCATTGCTAATATCATTCTTCAATCCCCATTCAAACACATTGCTGCATATACTCTGCGCCGCGCTCGGATATTTCTATTGGCTGGCAAAAGTGATGATTTCAGAAAGTAAACATTTTAAATTATAAAAATATGAAAAAGAAAGAGTTAAAAGTAGGAACTAAATTGTATTTTGTTTCGGTAGGAGATTCTAAAGACGAGTTTTGTTCTTTGAAAAGTACTAAAATAGTTGGTTTTAAAGAAGAAAAAGGTTTGTGTTTACAACAAAATCCATTGATTAAAATAGATGGAAAAGAAATTATTTTGTACGGTATTGCAGGAAAAGAACTAAATATTGGTTTCTATAATTCAGAGTTCATTAAAAGCAGCCTTTATTTTAATCGCAGGGATGCCATTAAATCACTTATGAGTTTAGTTTACCGCCAAATAAATAATCATGCATCTTCCATAAGTGCTTTGAATAAAAATCTTAAAGACATAGAACACAACTATATTGAAGTTATATCTAACATAAAAGATATTAATGAAACTATCGATTATAATAATACTCCGTGTAGTTGTTCCAATAGTTGTTCTAAAAATGAATGAACCATGAAAATTTCAGGATTTCAATTATTTTCAATGGCATTGGCTATAACGGCTTTAATTGTATCTATTCTTAAATGAATGATAAGGAAACACAAGCAATAGTTTCTGAAAACAAAACCCGTTTTCGGCAACTAATCAGTTTCCGGTCGCACTACAACCCAATCATCGGCTACGGATCCGACTGCATCCCGCGCACACTCATTGAAGTCGAGGGCTTGCTCGTCCCGCGCTTCTACTGCCCCAATGAAATGTTGAGACACCCGCTTATGAAATGCCTTGTGAAATGTGGCAGCGTCAAAAAGTACATTGAAGATTCACATGATATTGAAGCTACCAAAAACAACATCGCAATAATCATTGACAAAGTCGAAGAATTGCGCCACAAAACAGATTTTGAATACACCGCCGCCACGCAATTTCTAATAAAATCAAAAGCCGACAAAAAAAACGTTGCTGAAGAGGATGTGCCTTTCATATTAAATAGAGAGCAAATAATTGTTCTCAAAGAATTGGAGCGCGCACGCTTGGCAGGAGAGCCTTTGCGTTTCATACTCTTAAAAGCCCGCCAATTCGGAGGCTCAACGCTGGTGCAACTATACATGGTTTGGATTCAACTGTTCCACCGTAAACAATGGAATAGTACAATAGCTGGGCATCAGAAAAATACCGGCGAAATTATTCGCGGTATGTATTCTAAGGTGCTCAAAGGATTAGATGAGGTTAACGGAAAAAAGATGGTTTTGCTTCCATACGAAAGAAGCCAAAACACAAGAATTATCAAGGAAAGAGATGTACGCATAACTGTCGGAACATTTCAAAATCCCGATAGTTTAAGAGGCGAGGACACGTGTATGGCTCATTGTACCGAAGTTGCTTTTTGGGTATTAACCAAAGGAAAAAGTCCGGAAGATATGATTAACTCCGTTTGTTCCGGAATACCGGATGTTCCACTGTCAATGATATTCTATGAAAGTACCGCAAACGGCGTTGGTAACTTTTTTCATACGGAATGGAAAAGGGCAAAGAACAAACAAAGTATTTTTAAGCCTATCCTAATAACATGGTTTGACAGTGACCGGAACATAACTGAACTGAAAAAGGGTGAAGATATAGAGATTGCATGGACACTGACGGACTACGAAAAAACATTGTGGCTAAAAGGATGCACACTTCAACATCTAAAATGGTATAGGACGGAGTTAATGAAAAAGCCCAACGAATGGATGATGCGCCAAGAATACCCATCAGACGACATTGAGGCATTCCAAACAAGCGGAAACCGAGTTTTCAATATCTACGAGGTTCAACAAATGCGTGAGCACTGCTGCGATGCCGTCTATTACGGCGATGTGGTCGGCGATGCGCGCACCGGCGAAGATGCTCTCAAACACGTCAGATTTTCAGAAACACCACGCCCGCAAAACACCAACGAGGTATTGCAACTGTGGCAACTGCCGGACGGAAAGAAAATTAGCGAACGTTACATTGTCAGCGTGGACATTGGCGGACACTCCGAAGCTGCCGACTTTTCCGTTATCAAAGTCTTTGACCGCATCAGCATGATGGATATTGGCGGGATGCCCGAAGTGGCTGGAGTGTGGCGCGGACATATCCCCCACGACTTGCTTGCGTGGAAAGCCGCACAGATAGCCACGCTGTTTGACAACGCCCTGCTAATCTTTGAAAGCAACACCTACGAAACGGAACGTGGCAAAATAGAAGCGGGCGACCACGCCTACATCCTCGACGAACTGGGCGGATGCTACGATAACATGTATTGCCGAAACCACGACGAGCGTATTCGCGACGGTGCCCCCGGCAAGTGGGGCTTCCCGATGACCACGCAAAGCAAAAACATCATCGTGTCGCACATGCAAAAGATGCTAAGAAACAACGCAGAGGACAAAGGCGGCGAAACATACATTGAACGCGATGCCATAGCCTGCGACGAAATGGATGCCTTTGAAACAAAGCCCGACGGCAAAATGGGAAACGTGCTCGGCGGTCACGACGACGATATTATGTGCACCATGATAGGCGTACACGCCTGCTACGACCCTAAAATAATGGATATTCCCAAAAAGATTGTACCCCGCGAAACATCGCCCCGGAGAGAATTTGCCGGATATTCAACTTTCTGAAAGTGTTTACTGCATTCCCGGAGGCGGCAAACCCTGCGGCGCACCCTGACCACCACCCATTTGTTGCATCATCTCAGGCGGAAGTCCCTGCATTGCCTGTTGCTGCTGCATTTGCATCTCTTGCATCTCTGCCTCTTGCGCTTCTAAATCTTGCAAGAGTTGCTCCTTGAACGGATGATTGGAATTTCGTAGCATCATCTTAATATCAATAGATCCTGCCTGAAACAATTGCATAAGCGTCTGGTCTTCAAACGCTTTATACTGCTGTGAATTGGTAGAGGGTATCAGTTTCACTTCTACATCCAAATCAATACCTTTGGCTGCCGCAAAATGGGCTTCTTTGGCATAGCCCTTCCCCGCAATCTTAATATACATTTCGGGTGTGTAGTATTGTTGTATCAGTTTCAGCAACTTGGTATCACGCTGCGTTCTGAATGCGTTGAATGATGAAAGTATATCCATCAGATTGATGGATGACTGTTGAATTTCCTGTGCATACAGCGATGACGGCGTGCCAGATGCCGGCGTTTTCCCTTGTGCCGCGCCATGCACCCCGCTAATGTCGTTAATAAAACCCATCATCAACTGTATCATGTTGAACGAACCATTGTCGCGATAGGTATTCGGGAAAGGAGCAACCATTCTATTCAAGTCTTGCCCCGGCTTCACTTTAACCGGAATCATCGCACCCGGCTTAGCCGCATCATGCGCCAACTGTTCAGGGGTATTATTTTCAAGAATGGAACTGTCATACATAACAGTGGTGCGTGAGCTGGTGCTCCGGGCATAGTCATCACCGGTAATATAGCGGTTAATCATCTTTTGCTGGTCTATCACGTCGCCGACAAAGCTATGCACTTCACCATCAAACATCCCGTGAAACCTCAGACTGTAAGGGTGCGATTCGTTTTCGTATGGACTTTCTCCCTCTGCAAGCACAATACCGGTGGGAGTGAAATAGCGATAATACCAAAACTTGCGCACAGTCCATTCAGGCTCAATCAGCAGCACATCTTCCGGATCAACGCCATGAGCAACGGCATCAGCAATACGCGCCTCGTTTTCTGCTTTGATGGCTCTGCGCTCTTTTTCCGTATCGTCCACCCAATAAAGGCTGGCATCCAACGTATCGTGGCAATGCAACTGCTCTTTGCTTTCAATCTTCCATACCAAGATAACGCGGCAAAGGTTGTTTTGATACGGATAGAGAAAGTTCAGGTTATCCATTTTGCGGGTAGTCATATTCTCGTATGCGCCGCCGTCAAGCCCCGTGGGGAGAACGTTCAAATACAGCCTGCGTATTTCCTCGGCTTGCTCTTTCGTTTTGGCAAACTGGCGCACCACTTCATTGAGCGGCACGTCCATTATCTCGCCAATCATAGTGAGGTCTGAACCGTTAGAGTTTTCCAGCCCGCTATTCCAAAACATACGCGACGGGTTAATGTTTCTCACCAGCCC
>BNTR01000152.1 GCA_025996755.1 Bacteroidia bacterium | reverse complement strand
CCACCTTGTTCACGTTTTGTCCGCCGGCACCACTCGAACGTGCCGTTTGAATTTCCAAGTCGGCGGGGTTGATTTCCACATCCACCTCTTCGGCTTCGGGCAGCACCGCCACCGTTGCCGCCGAAGTGTGTACGCGCCCCTGCGTTTCGGTCGCCGGCACCCGCTGAACACGGTGTACGCCCGATTCGTATTTTAATGTGCCATACACATTGTCGCCCGAAACTTCAAACACGATTTCCTTGTAGCCACCAAGCGTGCCTTCGCTGAAACTCGTTACCTGCATTTTCCAGCCTTTCGATTCGATGTAGTGCGAATACATCTTGAACAAATCGCCCGCAAAAATGGCAGCCTCATCGCCGCCGGTGCCACCACGAATTTCCATCACCACATTTTTACCATCTTCGGGGTCGGCAGGGATGAGCAACAGTTTGATAGTTTCTTCCATCTCCGGAATTTTCGGCTCCAACTCGCTTATTTCCGCCTTTGCCAACTCGCGCATTTCGGGGTCATTTTCGGTATTCAAAATGTCTTTCGCCTCGTCGAGATTAGACAACATGCGTTGATAGGTGTCGCGAGCCTGTGCAATTTTTTCCAACTCGCGATATTCCTTGTTGAGTTTGACATACCGCTTCATATCCGCAATAACATCCGGGTCGGTGATAAGTTTCCCGATTTCCTCAAAGCGGAGCACCAATGTGCTCAATCGTTCCAATAATGTGTCCATATTTTTTAGAGTTTAGTAAACCTAACAGGTTTTGAAAACCTGTTAGGTTTGTAATGATGCCCATTTCTGTTCAAGCACTTGCGACAATTCTTGCTCTACTGCTTCAATGGATGGCAGGGCAGATTTCAATTCTTCGGGAATTGCCTTGCTCAGTTGATAATCGCTCACGCCCATGGGCTGATTGTAGCCCTCCAACGCATATTGGGCAGTGAGTTCATCTTTTCCTCGGCACAGCAATAAGCCGATGGTTTTGTTGTCGTGCTCGCCCTTCAATTGGTCGTTCACAACATTGAGGTAGAAATTGAGTTGCCCCATATACTCCGGTTGAAAAGGCGTAGCTTTCAGTTCCACAACCACATACGCATGGAGTTTAATATTGTAGAGAATCAAATCGGTGTAATAATCTTTGTCGCCAACCTGAAAATGCTTTTGGCGGGCAACAAATGCAAACCCCGTCCCCATTTCCACGAGGTATTTCGACACATGCTCCACCAATTGCCTTTCAATATCCCGCTCATCAGCCTTATCCTTAATATTCATCGTATCAAATATATAAGGGTCTCTGAATAGATAATTTGCCAAGTCGCTCTGCACATCGGGCAAAGTTTTCGTAAAATTATTGACCTTCCCCTCCTTCATCTGCCGCTGAAATAGCCCGCTGTCGATTTGCATATCAAGGATATTGCTGCTCCAACCACATTCAACGGCTTCTCTCATATACCAATAGCGAACGCCTAAGGGCAAATTTTTGTTCATTAGTATCATATGTGATGCCCAATTGATATGGGCAATCGGTGATTTCGCAAAAGTGTTTTCAATTTGCACAAGAGGCTCTTGCATAATTGCAACTAAAGTTTCCGGAACACTTTTCAATTTTGCAGGAGGCTCCTGCAAAATTATAGTATCAGATGTTTGTAATTTTGCAGTAGCCTCCTGCAAAATTATATTTAACTCTGTATGAGGTAATTGTAATTGTGCAACAGGTTGTTGCACAATTACGTTTTCTTCAGAATTTGCTGGTTGTAATTGGGCAAGAGGCTCTTGCCCAATTTCCAATGCATTCAAAACCTTTGCCACGTCCAGCACTTTTCTTACAGTCGGTATTTCCAATTCTTTATTGGCAACAAGCATCCGGTTCAATACCGCCAGCGGATATAGGGCGGCAAATTTGCACATATACCTCAAGTTTCGCGGCGAATAGCCCTTTTTCTGCGGATACATTTCCCGAATAGCCTCCGAAATGTTGTCAACAACTTTGCTGCCCCAGCCCAATCGCTGCTGGCTGTGCAAAATGAAATTGCCTACTTTCCAATAGTGCAGCAGCATTTGCACGTTGGCGGCGGACACCGTTCTTACTTGCGCCTGTTCGATTTCTGAGCCGATGGCGTGGATAAAATCACTAAACTCTACTCGTGGGGTGTTTTTGTCGCTCATTGGTTTATTGATTTAAGTAGCGTTCCGCCTCTATGGCTGCCACACAGCCCATTCCTGCGGCTACTACGGCTTGCCGGTAGGTGGCATCGGCTACGTCGCCGGCGGCGAAGATGCCGGGGAGGTTGGTGCGGGAGGTGCCCCATGTGGTTTTGATGTAGCCGTTTTCGTCGCGTTCCAAGTAGGGTTTGAAGATGTCGGAGTTGGGGTTGTGACCTATTGCCAGGAAGAAGCCGTTGATGGCGATGTCGAATTTTTCTTCTTTGCCGTCGGTTGTGCGTGCCAGATGGGCACCTTCTACGCATTCTTCGCCGAACAAGCCGAGGGTGTTGGTGTTGAAGAGTACTTCGATGTTGGGGTGCTTCGTCACGCGGTCTTGCATGATTTGGGAGGCACGCAGATAGTTTTTGCGCACAATCAGATAGACTTTGCTTGCCAAGCCTGCCAAATAAACGGCTTCTTCGCACGCCGAATCGCCTCCGCCCACCACGGCGACGACTTTCCGGCGGTAAAAAAATCCGTCGCAAGTGGCGCAGGCAGATACGCCCAAGCCGTTGTATTTCTGTTCGTCGGGCAAGCCCAAATATTTTGCAGAAGCACCTGTGGCGATGATTATGGTGTCGGCGGCAATCTCTGTTTTGCCGTCAATCGTCACGGTGTATGGCTTTTTCGAGAAATCGCAGGCGGTGGCAATGCCGTGGCGAATATCCGCGCCGAAGCGTGCAGCCTGCGCCTTCAGGTCGTCCATCAGGGCGGTGCCGGAGATGCCGTTGGGATAGCCGGGGAAGTTTTCCACTTCGGTGGTGATGGTCAATTGCCCGCCGGGCTGGATACCTTCATACAAAACGGGCGCGAGATTAGCACGCGAAGCGTAGATGGCGGCAGTATAGCCCGCAGGTCCTGAACCTATAATAAGACAACGTAAATGTTCCATGTCCGCAATTCGTAATTCGTAATTCGTAATTCGTAATTCGTAATTCTAACGCAAGTCTATCACGTCCACATTGGGATGTTTCTTGGGGTCGAAGCCAAAATGGCTGTCCGGCAGGCTGAGATTTTTGCGGTATTTGTTAATCTGTATGATATTTTCCGTTTTGCTGCGATAAAAAAGGTGCATCTTCGTCGGCATCGCGTCGGCATCGCCGATTTGCAGCAGAATTTTTGTCAAATTGGTCTTTTTGCCTTGCGGGATAAGTTCCACCTCGTGTGTTTTTCGCGCTGTTTTGGGGTCTTTCTTCACGCCCAAATAGTTGTAGGTGCAATCTTTTTTGTAAAGCCCCAACAGGAATGAGGGATTGAATTGCTGCACTTCCTGCGCAGTTGGCTCCGACACATTGACCTCCTTGGCGGCTTTCTGAAGCGACCATTGCGTTTTGCCGTCGAACCATATTTCCATATCCGACGCACTCAGGTGGTATTTGTTCCCTTTCAAATCAAGCGTGCCGGCGATATTTTGTGATATCCCCTGAATTTTGATGTTGATAGAAAAATCCGCCGAGAGCGTTCCTGCCGCCGACAATGCCGCCGCTGCCTTGTCGAGCCATCCTTTTGCCGTTGCATTCTGCGCCTGCGCCGAAAAGACGGAGCAAGCGGCACAACATATAATTATCAATTTTTTCATGGTGCAAAGGTACGAATAAAAAATTACTTACCAACAATTTTTGCAAAATTTCAAAAAATCGCAAAAAACTTTTGGTGTTTTAAAAGTTTTCTATTATCTTTGCACCCAAGATGGAATTACGCGATAGAATTATCAACGAAGCGCGCTATTTGTTTTTGAAACACGGAATCAAAAGCATGACGATGGACGATATAGCCAACCATTTAGGTATATCGAAGCGGACGCTTTATGAACATTTCAATGACAAGGGCGACCTCCTGGAAGCCTGCTTAATGACGCACAGCGAGCAAGCCGACGGCGAAGTAGAGTGCATTGTCAAGAGTTCGGACAATCTGATTTCCATTGTGATGCAGATGTATGCCAAATTTTTGAACGACACATTTCAAATAAATAAGACCTTTGTCTATGATTTGAAAAAATATTATCCGCTCATCTATCAGCGGATGGCTCAGAGTCATAGTCAGCGGATTGATTTGTCGTTGCCTATCTTTCGGCGGGGGATTGACGATGGCTTGGTGCGCGAAGACATCAATTTGGAAGTGTGTCTGTGGCTGATGAAAGTACAGTTCCGGAGTTTGATGGAAGATGATATTATGCCCACCGACCGCATCTCACAGAATGAATTTGCCCGGATGATAATCCTCAATTTCGTGCGCGGCATCGTCACCCTGAAAGGCTACAAACTGATTGATGAAATAGTAGAAAAACTGAAAGAAAGCTAATCGAAAAAAATATTTTTTTCAAAAAAATGAAAATAATTTGCAATTCATCGTTCATAATTCATAATTATTTCGTACCTTTGCACCCCGAAAGGAATTTTAATTAAATAAAAAATAAATAAAAGGCAATGAAACGGACATTTCAACCCTCTAACACAAAGAGAAAAAACAAACACGGTTTCCGCAGCAGAATGGAAACGGCTAACGGACGTCGCGTATTAGCTTCACGCAGAGCTAAAGGCAGAAAAAAACTATCTGTTTCCGACGAGTATAACGGCTAATTGGTGAATGAAACAGGAGCCTTTCGGTCGCATATTGCTCAAAAACTTGTTGCTGGCACTGGGAATCGTTCTGGTGCTTATTTTTGTTGTGCTGAAATGTTTGGATATGTACACTCAGCATCGAGAACAAGTGGTTGTACCCAATTTGAAGGGGCTTTCGGTGCCCCTCGCGCGGGCGGCTTTGGCTAAATGCGGACTGAAATGTCTGGTCGTGGACTCCACTTTTGTGAAGAAAGAGCCATCGGGGACTATTCTGGAAACGATTCCGCCCATGGGCAATTTTGTGAAATCCGGTCGCACCATCTATCTGACCATCAATTCGCACGCGGCACGCTTCCTGATTGCGCCCGAAGTGAAGGATATTTCCCAACGACAGGCGATGGTGATGCTCAAAACGATGGGCTTTGAGCGGGTCTATGTGCAGTTGGTGCCCGGAATCTACGAAAATCTGGTGCTGGGAATGAAAGACGGCAAGGGACGAACAGTTACCGAAGGCACGCGCATCAGTGGCGAAACACCCCTCTACCTGCTGGTGAGTTCCGGAAACGTCCAAATTCCATAATCCATTTTGGAAGACCCACACGAACATATCGACGAGCAGGAAGAAGAACTTTATGAGCACTTTCGATTCACTGCCGACAAGGGTCAGACCCTGTTGCGGGTGGATAAATTCTTGGTCGACCGCATCACGGGGGCTTCGCGCAACCGCATTCAGCAGGCGGCTGATGCCGGATATATCCTCGCCAACGACCGGGCGGTGAAATCCAACTATAAGGTTAAACCGCTGGATGTCATCACGTTAGTGCTTGACCATCCGCACCGCGAAGTGGATATTCTCCCCGAAGACATACCTCTTGACGTAGCCTACGAAGACGAAGATGTG
>BNTR01000151.1 GCA_025996755.1 Bacteroidia bacterium | reverse complement strand
GGTGACCACCCCAAATTCGTCCACCGTGGCGATGGCAGAATTTGCGGATGAAAATGTATAGGTGGCATCAGTGCCATTCGGCGGCGTTATTGTAACATTCAACTTGTTGTACCTGTCGCCGGAGGCAATATTTAATATTTTCGGCGTAATCGCTATATTTACGTCGGATTTCACGGTTACCGTGCAATAGGCATCCCCACCCTCCGTGGCGTAAATCTTTACCACACCCACGTTCCGGCCGGTTACAAGCCTTGTTGCCGGGTCCACGGTGGCGATGTTCTCATCTTCCGACCACCAGACCGCTTTTTCGTAGGGGTCGTTATACGGTGTTATAGTGGCGGTCAGAGGGGTGGAAGATGACTCACCGATTGTAATGTTTAAGGTTGCGGGCTTAACCGTTACCTTCTCCACCGTCACCTCGCATGTGGCAGTTATGCCGTCGGCAATGGCGATAATGTTTACTTTTCCCTCCTTTTTCGCAGTAACCACTCCTGTCTGGTCAACGGTCGCAATGTCCATTTTTTCGGATACCCACACTACATCGCAATCCGCATTTTCCGGCAAGACCACTGCATGTAACTGATAGGTATCACCAAGGGGAAGCAGTAATTTCTTCAATTCTGCCCCTCCTGAATGGGTCGTGGGGTTATAGTTGGCATCATAGATGGTGACACTCTCGACCGCTACATCCGACACGGGAGGGAGCACCGTGACCGTGCAACCGGCAAACTGACCGCTGGCAGTGGTAACCTTAATGATTGTTTCGCCCTCTTTCACGCCCGTTACCGCACCCGCCAATACCGTGGCAATTGTCTCGATTTCGGATTCCCAAACGGCATCGATAAGGGTTGCGCCGGGAGGCGATGTGGTGTATGATATTAACTTGGTTTTGCCCTTGTGCACCACCATATCCTCCAAAATAATGGAAGGATCCCTTACCGTAACCTCGCATTCTGCCATCCTGCCACCCGCACGGGCGAGAATATAAGTCGTTCCCACACTCACGGCGGTTACCTTGCCGTCGGCATCCACCGTGGCAATATCCTCATCATCGCTTACCCAGACGACCGTGCGATATGTGGCATCGGACGGTGTAACAGAGGCTTCCAGACGGTCGTAAACTTCGCCGGGGAACATTTCCAGCGTGGTTTTGTTCAGCGTAATTTTATTCACAGGAATGGCATTGGGGTCATAAGTTACCCTGACCTTGCAACTTGCCAATTCCCTGCCCTCGAAAAT
Source organism: Bacteroidia bacterium (assembly GCA_025996755.1). Classification (GTDB taxonomy): domain Bacteria; phylum Bacteroidota; class Bacteroidia; order Bacteroidales; family Azobacteroidaceae; genus Azobacteroides. The sequence continues at coordinate 4,430 of BNTR01000151.1, read as the reverse complement.
GACGGAGATGGTCGCCTCCCCTACGGATACGCCGATAACCTTCCCGTCGGTTGTTACTACTGCAATCTCCGTATCGGACGACATCCATTCAATACCGGCAAGGGAAATGTCGGGCGGAGTAGTCCTTATGACCACCGGTTTGACTTCGCCAACGTATATATCCAAGTCGTCGAGGACGATGACCGCGTCTTCCTCGCCACCCCACCACGAGGGTTCAACCCCCTTGACGTAGCCCATGTAAAACTCAAACAGTTTGCCGCGCGCAGCCGCTGGGGCGGAGTATTTGGGATTTTTCAATTCCGGGTGCGAGGATGGCAACGAGGCATCCTGCTGCAAGACATAGATGGGACCTGCAAGCATCTGTTCGACATCAAGAAATTTGCCGTATTTGTTGATTTGTTTGGCTGAATCCTCTTTTGAATAACCGCCGGGGCGCGGAGGATACACTTCGGAAATGCGCCCTCCGGAATAAACCCCTTCCTTGATAAACTCCCTGTCCTCGCCGATGCCACCAACATAATTAGACCGCAGGTAGGTGTCCATTTCGTGCAGCAAGAGTGTGGGAGCTTTTTGCGGGTTGGCGTCGCCGAGCATGAGCGTTTCCGCCATGCTACCGGAGAAAAAGAGCTTGTTCACGTCCAAATAGGTGTGATATTCCCAGCGAAATTTGTCAATTTCCTGATACAGTGTTTTATAGCCTAGCATGCGCGTTTGGGCGGCGGATTGGGATTGCCATTTGGTTATATCTTTCTGCGTGTTTTCAGCCACCGTTCCTCCCGAAGCATGTTGCCAACCGGAGGTGGGAGAGGAGTTCCAATAGCGGTCAACCACCAGTTTGACACCGGCGGCTTCATGGGTCGGCTTCATCTTCCACGTTTGGTCGGCTTCGTCAAACCACCACCAGTCATAGACGACCTTGACACCATCCGTTTCGTAGTCCAGAGTCAAATCGGCGGCTTTGCGATAGATATAGGGAAGAGGCTCCATGCCGTGCTTCAAGGCATCCCATTTCGCTTGCCAGACTCGCTGCGCTTCTTCGGTAATGGGATTGCTGTCGTTGCCGCCGGTACCGGTCGGACCGACGGTTTCGCGCGTGGAGGCGGACTTCTTTGCTGCCGCCTCTGTCGGATTTATCCAGTTGATGATAAGCCCGCCATTTTTGGTCATGGCATTTATCGTGGCATCGTCCAACACCCACTGCGGCTTGTCTTCGGATGGCTTCGGAAATTCGGGTTGCTCCTCCAACAAGCGGGAAGCACACGTCGAAAGTGCGAGCGTGAGGCTCAACGCAAAAACTCTATAACCCATTGCTTTGCAACGAGTTGATACAGATAATAAAGATGACCTAATCATATTTTATTTGTAAAAGTTATTCATAACTCGCGACAAAGGTATAAAATATTTTTGGAATATGCAATAGCGACTATAAATATTCCCTGAAAAAATCGAGTGTTTCAAAAATTTCTTTTTCGGTGGCGGTTTGGTTGATTTCGACGGCTCCGGCGGCTTTCAGGAGCGTGAAATTGATGGTGTTGTTTTCATTTTTTTTGTCGTGCTGCATCAATTTGAACAGTTGCGGGTAGTCGTTGCAGTCGAAAGGGAATTTTCCATAGTGCGCTTTCGCAAAATGCGCGACTTGCAGCAGCAGATTTTTGTCGAAATCGAGGCGCAGAAACGACAGATAAAGTTCGCACACCAAGCCGTAAGCCACGGCGTAGCCGTGCAAAATCGGCTTTTGGGTCTGATATGAGAGGCTCTCAAAGGCGTGTCCGAAGGTGTGCCCGAGATTCAATGCCTTGCGGATGCCCTCCTCGCGGGGGTCTTCCTGCACGATGCGCTCCTTCACCAGCACCGATTCAAACAGCAGGTCGTTCAATTTTTCGTAATCCACCCGGTCAAAATCGAATTGCAACAGTGCATCGACCTCTTTGGGGGACGACAGCAACCCGTGTTTCAGCATCTCGGCATAGCCCGACAGCAAATTGGCGTGGTCGAGCGTCCGAAAAAAGGACGCATCAATAAACACGGCAATGGCGGGGGCGAATGCGCCGATTTCGTTTTTCAACCCATTGAAATTGATGCCCGTTTTGCCACCGACAGCCGCATCCACTGCCCCCAGAAGCGTGGTAGGGAGGTTGATGAACGGGATGCCGCGCTTAAACGATGCCGCGGCGAAGCCACCCAAATCGGTAACCATGCCGCCGCCGAGGTTGATGAGTAGCGACTTGCGCGTAGCCCCGTTGTCGGTCAAAAACTGCCACACGCGAGAAATGGTCTCAATGTTTTTGTGCTCGTCGCCCGCCGGAATAACGATTTTTTTTGCCGCAGCCAGCGCAGGGACGGACTGAATATGAGGCAGACACAATTTGTCTGCATTTTCATCGGTGAGCAAAAAAATGCCATCAAAGTTTAACCCCGCCAAAAATCGGGTTAATTCACTCTCCACGTGCTTGCAGCGAACAATTTGTTGTGCCATCAGACTGTTTTTAATAAAATAATGTACAAAAGTATAAAAAAATCGCGGAAAAATTTGCTGATTCAAAAAAAAAGTTCTACCTTTGCGCCCGATTTACAGTTTACCCAATGCCCGGATGGCGGAATCGGTAGACGCGCTGGTCTCAAACACCAGTGGATTCACTTCCATGCCGGTTCGACCCCGGCTCCGGGTACAAAAAGGCAATGCCGCTATTTTATGCAGGCTGTAGCGTTACGGAAAGCCCTAACGCATTTGCTACTCTGTAAAAGGTAGCAACGCTCGGAATTGTTATGCCTTTTTCAATGCGTGAGATATAGGATTTATCCGCACCTATTCGATTAGCAAGTTCGTTCTGCGTTAGACGTGCGTTTTTCCTTGCATCCAACAAAACCTGACCGGCATAAAAAGCGTAAGCATCCTCATCAAACTTTGCTCTTTCAGGTGTTCCGTGTGCGCCGTATTGCACCGCCAACACATCACTGTAATTTCTAATTTTGTGGTCGTTTGTCTGCATAATATGCCTCCTTTATTTTAATTGCTTTTTCTATTTCGCCTACGGGCGTTTGTTGCGTTTTCTTTTGAAAACCATTGAATAACACAACTACATTGCCCTCATCAAAGATAAAAAACACACGATAGATATTGCCTTCGTATTCCATACGTAATTCATATAAACCATCGCGAATAAACTTTATGAACTTTGTTGGTAGTTTATCTTGTGTTTCAAGCAATGAAACGATATAATTCAGTTTTATAAGTTCCTTAGGTGACAAAGTCGCTATAAACCGTTCAAAATAATTGCCGTATGTTGTTATTATTCGTTTCACGGTGCAAAGGTATAAATAATTGTACAATTACACAACTTTTTTTGATACTGCAAATGAAAAAAGGCACACCTCCGGCTCTTACTTTTTGAGCATCGCATCGAAGCGGAGCATGAGTTGCTCCAATTCTTCCTGGTCGGCGAAGGCGACGGTGATTTTTCCGGAGCCTTTTTCGGTGAAAATCAGATTGACTTCTGCGCTCAGGCGGTCGGAGAGGTGCTGTTTCAAGGGTTGAAAAACCTCCGCCAATTCTTTGGAAATCTTTGGCTTTTTTGGGGGTGTTCCGCCGGAGGCTTTCGTCGGATTGCCCTGCTTCAAAGTGGCGATGATTTCTTCTGTTCGGCGCACCGACAAGCCCTGTTCGACCACCGATTCATAGATATACAATTGGTCAGCCGGGGCTTCCAACGATAGAATCAGTTTGGCGTGACCCATATCTATCTTCTTGTCTTTCAAGCCTATTTGAATTTCGGAGGGGAGTTTTAGCAGGCGCAGATAGTTGGCAATCGTTGTCCGTTTTTTACCTATTCGCTCGCTGAGTTTTTCTTGCGTCAGATGGAAGTTTTCAATCAGGTTTTGGAGACCGAGAGCGGTTTCTATCGCGTTCAGGTCTACCCGCTGCATATTTTCTATCAATGCCATCTCCATGAGATTCTCGTCCGAAGCCGTTCTGATGTAAGCCGGAATTGTTTCCAAACCCGCTTTCAAAGCGGCACGGTAACGCCGCTCGCCGGAAATGATTTGATATTTGTCGGATGCCACCTCGCGCAGCGTGACGGGCTGCACCAAGCCGAGAGCCTGAATCGATGCTGCCAATTCTTCCAACGCCTCCTCGTCGAACACTGTTCGTGGTTGGTCGGGATTTGGCGTGATTTTCGCCAATTCAATCTCACTGATGCTCGACGAGCCGCTGGTGTACACTTCCTCGTCCATTGAAATCAATGCACCCAACCCTTTTCCTAATGCCGGTCTTTGTTGCTTTGCCATTATTTTTTCTTCTTTCCTTGTTTTTCAATCAGTTCTTTTGCCAACTGCAAATGGTTGACCGAGCCTTTGGACTCGGAATCGTATAAAATCACGGGTTGAGAAAAACTTGTTGATTCCGTCAGTTTCACATTGCGCTGAATCAG
>BNTR01000150.1 GCA_025996755.1 Bacteroidia bacterium | reverse complement strand
GCTGCTGGAGAAATTGTGCCTTTTGCGAGCACTTTCACCAATTGCTTGGAGGAAACGATACACCAAAATGATGCCGAAAGTGATGCCTATCCGCATTCTCAGGTCTTCAATCCTCCAAATATTTTTTATTGTGTCAATTGCTCTCATGCTTCCTTAAAGATTTTGAGGGTCGTTGTTTTGCCGCCTGCTTTGGTGATGGCTTCTTCGGCGGTTTTGGAAAAAGCGTGCGCTGTTACTTCCACTGCTGAAGAAATTGTGCCTTTTGCGAGCACTTTCACCAATTGCTTGGAGGAAACGAATCCTGCCGTTTTTAACTCTTCGATACCAATCTTCGTCAATTGTTGCGCCTCTGCCAATGCTTGCAAAGTGCTCAAATTGATGGCTTTATATTCCACGCGATTGATGTTTTTGAAGCCGAATTTCGGCAAACGCCGTTGGATAGGCATCTGCCCGCCTTCAAAACCAATCTTTTTGGAATAGCCCGACCGCGATTTTTGTCCCTTATGACCGCGTGTGGACGTGCCTCCCAAGCCTGAACCGGTGCCACGACCGATGCGTCTTTGGCTATGAGTAGAACCTTTTGCGGGTTTTAAATTTGATAAATTCATTTTGCGTCTGTTTTTACTAAATGTTTCACTTTTTCTATCATTCCCAAAATTGCGGGATTCGCCGGACGTTCCACCGTGCGACCTGTTTTTCTCAGTCCGAGAGCGTCTAACGTCAAGCGTTGGTCTTTCGGACATCCGATGCGACTTCTGACTTGCGTTACTTTGATTGTTGCCGCTGTTGCTTCTTTTTTTGCCATCTTTTATGTCCTCCTTTTAACCTTTAAATACCCGTTCAACTGAAACACCTCTGTTTTGAGCCACCATAGCGGGGTCGCGCAACTCGTTCAACGCCGCGATGGTCGCTTTCACCAAGTTGTGGGGGTTGGATGAGCCTTTCGACTTCGCCAACACGTCCGTCACGCCTACCGTTTCCAACACCGCGCGCATGGCACCTCCGGCTTTCACCCCCGTACCGTGTGTAGCCGGCTTGAGGAACACTTGCGCGCCGCCAAACTTCGCTACCTGTTCGTGAGGAATCGTTCCTTTATGGATAGGCACTTTTATCAAGTTCTTCTTCGCCGTTTCTACGCCTTTGGCGACAGCTGCTGCCACTTCACCGGCTTTTCCCAAGCCCCAACCGATGACACCGTCTTCATTTCCGACCACCACGATGGCGGCAAAACTGAACGTGCGACCACCTTTGGTCACCTTCGTTACCCGATTGATGGCTACCAAACGGTCTTTCAATTCCAAGTCGTTTGTCGTCTTTACTGTATTATTTATTGCCATATCTTATTAAAATTTAAGTCCACCTTTACGGGCTGCTTCAGCCAATTCTTTCACTCTCCCGTGATACAGATAGCCGTTGCGGTCGAAAACTACGGTCTCGATACCGGCTGCTTTGGATTTTGCGGCGATAGATTCGCCCACTTTCGCGGCGATTTCCTTTTTAGGGGCTTTGTCGGTCACTGCAAGGGATGAAGCGGCGCACAAGGTTCTGCCGGTCAGGTCGTCCACGACTTGGGCATAAATCTGTTTGTTGCTTCTAAACACGGTCAAACGTGGACGGGCGGCGGTGCCTGATACGTGCTTGCGCACCCGTTGTTTGATTTTTATTCTTCTTAATTCTTTCGTTGTCATAATTTTCCGGTTTTAATGTTATTTACTTGCTGATTTTCCGGATTTCCGACGAACCACCTCACCCACAAAGCGTACACCCTTACCTTTGTAAGGCTCAACTTTACGGAATGAGCGAATTTTCGCGCAAACTTGTCCGATTAGCTGTTTATCAGCCGACTCCAAAATCACTAACGGGTTTTTGTTACGTTCCGACTTCGTTTCCACCTTGATTTCGGGCGGCAATTGCAAATAGATATTGTGCGTATAGCCGAGCGAGAAGTCCAACAAATTGCCTGTGTTAGCCGCGCGGTAACCCACACCAACCAATTCAAGCTCTTTTTTGTAGCCCTGCGACACGCCAACCACCATATTATTAAGCAACGAGCGATACAAACCGTGGTAAGCACGATTTTGACGTTCGTCATCGGGGCGCTTCACCGTAAGTGTGTTGCCATCCACCGCTATAGTGATAGCGGGATTTATCTCCTGTTTCAACTCTCCTTTCGGACCCTTCACCGTCACAACACTGCCTTGTTGCGTTACGGTTACTCCCGAAGGGATTGTGATGGGTAATTTTCCTATTCTTGACATTTTTTTTCCTCCTTCATTAATAGATGTAACATAAAACTTCGCCGCCCACGTTGAGGTCTTTGGCTTCTTTGTCTGTCATCACTCCCTTGGAGGTCGAAAGTATCGCGATACCCAACCCATTCAGCACGCGCGGCATATCTTTGTGCCCTGCGTAGCGACGCAAACCCGGCGTAGAGATACGCTTCAGGACTTTAATCGCGTTCACTTTGTTTACGGGGTCATACTTCAAGGCGATTTTAATTGAGCCTTGTGGACCATCATCTACAAACTTGTAATTCAAGATGTAGCCTTTGTCGAAGAGAATTTTAGTCATCTCTCTCTTCAAATTCGACGCCGGAATATCCACCACGCGATGTTTCGCCTTGATGGCATTTCGCAGTCGCGTCAAATAATCTGCAATTGGATCTGTCATTTGTTTTTATAAAAGTTTAAATTGATTCGGACTTTCCGAACAATATTTAAATTTGTGCCCGCAGAAGCAAACTCTTTCTCAATCAGCTAATAATCAAGCAATTAGCCCACCAAAACACGATTTTTCACCCGCGAAACGGTGCAAAGGTACGACAATTTTTTGAAACTACCAAATGTTTTTTGCAAATCAAAAAAAATAATTGCTAACTTTGCGCCATGAAACAAAATACAAACGAAGAAATAGCGGCAAAACTGCCTGAAAAATCATTGCATTTTTTTGCTATTGGGCTGATATTCATTGCATTGAATCTGTTCTTGTCCTTTGCGCCCGGCGTGACGCGCGGCTGGGGATTGAATTATATCGCCTTTTTCGACCCTTGGGTCATTGGCTTGTTCTATGTGTTATTGGTCTGCTTTTTGCTGCCTTCCACCAATCACTATTTGGTTGCTCAAATCACTGCTATCAGTCGGCAATCCATTGTTGCCACCCTTCGCAAACACCGCTATGCGCTGTTTGTGCTCATTAGCCTTTGTGCCGTCGGTTGCTTCAATTTGTTGAGAACTAAATACATCCTCTTAGGCGATTTACAGACGAGAATCACTCACATTGAGGACGGAGTATCCGTGAGAGATGAATATCTTACCATGCTTTCGCTAAATCGGTTGTATGTTTGGCTTCACGCCCATTTCAATTTCACCGGATTTCAAACCGTGCGATTGGTCGATTACATCACCGGAGGACTGTTTGTTTTTTTCGCCTTGTGCACCGCCAATCTTTTGGGGAATACATTTTTGAAAAAAGCCGCTGTTTTTATTCTTTCTACGCTGTCGTGTACCATTTTGCTCCAATTCTGCGGCTACAACGATGTATATATGTGTGCACTATTGTTTTTACAAATCTATCTTTTCACAAGTTTGTTGTATTTGAAAAATAAAATGCCTCTCATTGTGCCTGCGCTGATAATTTTCACCGGCATTGCGTTTCACCTGATGCTGGTGAGTATGCTTCCTTCGCTCATTTTTCTGTTATACGGCAAAGTGCTTTGGAAATATCCGTTGTTTAGGAACAAAATCACAATTGCCATTTTAGTGCTCATCTCGCTGCCGTTGCTGTATCTTGCATTTGAAAAAATTGCCCGTCCGATAATGCTCCCATTGGCATCGGCAGACAGGATGACGGTCTTTTCAATCGCGCATTACAAGGAATTTTTCAACGGACAATTGTTGGGTGGAGGCATTGGTTTTTTGATATGGCTGATGCTTCTGATTTACAGTGTCCTCGGCAAAATAAAATATAATTTCACGACTTGGTTTTTCTTTGTTGCATCGCTATCCATCGTGGGGATGATGTTTGTTTTTTATATGGATAGAGGCTCCGGCGACTGGGACATTGCGGCATTCGCCGCCGTGGTGTTCAATTTAAGCAATGCCAGCGTACTCTTAATGGGGGGGGGGGTACAAGCGGAAGGGATTTGCAAAAACCTCAAATACGGCATTTTGATGCTCGCGGGTTTCTCAATCTGCCACACCTCAATGTGGATATTGACACAAAAAACGGATGCCTCAATCAAATATGTAACACACGCCGTGATAACAGACCCTGCCACTTATTATATGAAAATTCCAAATGCAATAGCACTTAGTTATATGCTTTATGACAATCACTTGGATGACCTATTTATAGACCTGTATAACAATACTTATTTCTCGCCGCATTATCCAAAGCCGAGATATAATTATGCCCGTGCACTCATCCGCACAAACAGGCAAGCCGAAGGCTATCGTCTTTTGGAACAGTTGATTATAGATTTCCCGGACTTTCTTTTAACCTACCCTACATTGGTGGAGCATTACCTCGCAATTCGGGATTATGATGCGAGTTATAAACTACTTGTGCAAATGGTAAGTTTTTATGAACAGAATCCCGCAAATTTTGTGAGAGTATTATCACCACAGCATATAGATGAGTGTTTGCGACTGCTTGCCGAGCTTAGAAAAAGGCGGGCGGCACCATTCTGATATTCTGCGTGTGTATCGTCATCATTCCCACACAAACTTCATCGTCACGGGCGTATCAGTTCCATCCGGAGTGTCATAAGCACTTGCCGTGACGTCTGCAAATTTTGTTAAAACTCCACTGTTTTTTGTGCACACGTTCATGATATTTTACGTTACATTTTTTCTATCTTGCACCCAATTTCTTTACCGGCAAAAACAACTGCCATGAGCAACACCTTGTGCCCATCATCAAACCGTTCGGCATAGTGTTTTTCCTTGATTTGCGCGATGGCTTTGTCCAACAAATCGCTTATGTTTTCTTCCTTAACTTGAAATTTTACCTCCGCAATCACCGTGTGCTCCTTGACTTTCCACACGGCATCAATTCTTCCCTTGTTGGTTGCAACTTCGCCCGCCACATCAAAGCCGAGCAACTTGAGCCACAACAGCAACAAAGAATGATAATATGCCTCTTTGCCAATATGCAGTTGATACGGAATATGTGCCAACATTTCGCGCAAACTCTTTTCCAAGCCGTCGGCATCATTACCCAAAAGTTGCTCTTGCATCCGCTGTATCAGTATTCCTCCCACCGGGTGGTGGCTGTAGGTGCTTAACAGGCATTCCAGCAGCGACTCTCTCACCTCCAAGTTGGGCATATCAAGCGTGTATCGCGGGCGCAAATTTACTGTCTCTTTCTTTTTAATAGTTAAGTAGCCTGTTTGAAAAAGTAGCGGTATCTCGCTGATTTCTTGCGGATTGAAGCTATTAAATTCGCTTGCCTCTACAATAATTGGCTCCAATATCGGCTTAAGCTGGTCGCGCTGCATCAGCAACTTTATCAAAAAAGTAGGAGTACCCGTGCGAAACCAATAATTACTAAATTCTTTCTTATCAAACAATAACAAAGTGGAAAACGGATTATAGATAGGCGTTGTTCCATCCCAGGAATAACCATCATACCACAGGCGGATAGCATCTATAGATTCAGAATTAGACATATCCATATTTTCCGCCAACTTTGTGATATATTCTGCAAAATAATGGTTTAACTCTTGTTGCGTATAACCGCAAATGCTTGCATAATTTTTATCTAA
>BNTR01000149.1 GCA_025996755.1 Bacteroidia bacterium | reverse complement strand
CGGCGGGTTTTTTACGGAGCCATGATTACAGAAGCCCTCGTAGCCATGATATGGGCAGCCGCCGCGATGAGTTTTTTCGGCTCAATGGGCGGTCTGCATCAATTTTTGGCAGACAACGGAAACAATGCCGCGGTGGTGGTGCAGAAGATTTCAGACACCTGGTTAGGTAAAGTCGGCGGCATATTGGCAATATGCGGAGTCATTGCCGCGCCCATCACTTCGGGCGATACCGCCTTTCGTTCAGCCCGTTTAATCGTTGCCGATTTCCTTAAAATAGGACAGAAAAAACTGCTGCCCCGCATCTGGATTTCGCTACCGCTTTTCGCTGCCGGATTTATTTTGCTGCAAATCAATTTCGACATCATCTGGCGTTATTTCGCATGGGCAAACCAAACACTCGCCGCCGCAACCCTTTGGATGCTAACGGTTTATCTGGCAAGCCAAAAGAAATGCTATTGGCTCACGCTACTCCCCGCACTGTTTATGACGATGGTCGTGCTGACATACATCCTCGTCGCCCCCGAAGGTTTCCAACTAAACTATAACATAAGCGTATGGCTTTCAGCCGCCGTAACGCTGATGTTGGGAATGAGGTTTTTCGGGAAAATGAAACGCTCAAAATAAATTAGTACCTTTGCAAAATAAAAAATAGATAATGCGTAATAAAACGACACATAAAATAATCAATGGCGACAGCCGACAGATGAGCGAACTCAAAGACAAGAGCGTTCATTTGGTTGTTACTTCGCCGCCCTATTGGCAATTGAAAGATGGGATGGCAGAGATAGATGATAGTTTGGATTTTAAGTATAAAAATAAATTTGATTACATTTAAATGAAGTTAATAACCGATTTATATTTAGGTGATTGCAGGAATGAATTAAAAAAGGTTCCTGACAATTCTATTGATTTAATAGTCACTTCTCCTCCTTATGCGGATCAAAGAAAATCAACGTATGGGGGAGTAAGTGTATCTGAATATGTACAATGGTTTTTGCCTATATCGAAAGAATTGTTTCGTGTTTTAAAACCAACAGGAACTTTTATTCTAAATATAAAAGAAAAAGTGGTAGATGGGGAGCGAAGTACGTATGTGATGGAACTTATTCTTGGAATGCGCAAGCAAGGCTGGTTTTGGACGGAAGAATTTATTTGGCATAAGAAAAATTGCTACCCTGGAAAATGGTCAAATCGTTTTCGTGATGCTTGGGAACGGTTATTGCAATTTAATAAAGATAAAAAATTTAATATGTATCAAGATGCCGTCAAAGTTCCAATTGGAGATTGGGCAAAGAATCGGCTGAAAAACTTGAGTGAAACAGATAAAAAGCGTGATAATGCCAAAAATGGCAGTGGCTTTGGGAAAAATATATCCAATTGGGTGGGTAAAGATACCGTGTATCCAACCAATGTTGTTTATTTATCCACTGAATGCAACAATAAAAATCATAGTGCAGCTTTTCCGAGAGAGTTGCCAGAGTGGTTTATTCGCTTGTTTACACAAGAGAATGATACCGTTTTAGACCCTTTTATGGGATCGGGAACCACTATAGAAGTGGCAAATCGAATGAAAAGGAATTCTGTAGGAATAGAAATCGTTCCAGAGTATTATGAAACGGTTCGCCAACAGTTTTCGCTAACAGAATATTATTTAATGGACTCAGCAATAGAAGATGGAGAACTTGAATCTACAGGATGTTACAGAGTATGTTGAATTAAATATCAACACATTCCACGAAAAACGAATTAGGAGTTTGGATAGTTTAAAACTATCCGATGTGTTAAAGCGCAAAAATCCTTATTTGTTTAAGGCAAAATATGCCACAACTTCCGAACAAATTGTTCGTGGAATTGTGGATGCCCATATTTCATCAAATGAAGAAACTATTTTTGGCGATTGGTTGGAAGGTTTAGCCATTTTTATCAATCAAAAAGTATATGGTGGGTGGAAATCCGGCATTCCTAACATTGATTTGGAATTTGACAAAGATAGCACAAGACACATTGTGACAATCAAATCTGGTCCGAATTGGGGAAATAGTAGCCAAATTGCAAAAATGATAGCCGACTTTAAAACAGCCAAGAAAACATTGCGGACGAGTAATTCACAACTAAATATTATTCCTGTAAACGGATGTTGCTATGGTAAAGATAATCATCCTGATAAAGGATATTATTTCAAATATTGCGGTCAAGAATTTTGGGCATTTATTTCAGGCAATGAGAACTTATATTTGGATATCATCGAACCGTTGGGGCATAAGGCAAGAGAAAGGAATGATGATTTTTTAACATTGTATGCCCAAATGATAAATAAATTTACTAAAGAATTTTCAAATAATTTTTGTACGGATAATGGCGAAATTGATTGGGAAAAATTGGTGCTGTTTAATTCAAGAAAAAAACAATAAAAGTTAGTTAATAACGATATATGTCAAAAATAGGAGTATTTATTTGCCACTGCGGCGAGAATATTGGCGCAACGGTCGATTGCGAAAGGGTCGCACAGGATGCTATGCAATTGGAGGGCGTTGCTTTTGCCACCGATTATAAATATATGTGTTCCGACCCGGGGCAAACGAAAATTAAGGAGGCAATCCGTGAAAGAGGGCTGGATGGAGTGGTTGTAGCTGCCTGTTCGCCGCGGATGCATGAGCCTACTTTTCGCAAAGCCTGCGCCGAAGCGGGACTCAATCCTTATCTCTGCGAAATGGCGAATATCCGCGAACATTGCTCGTGGGTGCACGAAAAAGGCGAGGCTACCACCCAAAAGGCGGTTGATTTGGTGCGCACGCTGGTCGAAAAAGTGAAAAACAACCGCGCCCTGGAGCCTATCAAAGTGCCGGTCAACAAAACCGCCATCGTCATCGGCGGCGGCGTGGCGGGCATACAAGCCTCATTGGACATCGCCAACGGTGGGCACAAGGTGATTTTGGTGGAGCGCGACCCGTCTATCGGCGGTCACATGTCGCAACTTTCGGAAACGTTTCCCACGCTCGACTGCTCGCAGTGTATCCTCACGCCGCGTATGGTGGAAGTGGCTCAGCATCCGAACATTACGCTCTATACCTACTCCGAAGTGGAGAGTATGGACGGTTTTATCGGCAATTTCAACGTGAAAATACGCCGCAAAGCCAAGTGCGTGGACGAAAAATTGTGCACCGGCTGTGGACTTTGCACCACGAAATGCCCAAACAAAAAAATACCGAGCGAGTTTGAACAGGGATTAGCCACGCGCACAGCCATTTACGTGCCGTTTCCGCAGGCTGTGCCCAACAAACCGGTCATCGACCGAGCCAATTGCCGGTATATTCAGACGGGAAAATGTCAGGTGTGCCAAAAAATGTGCCCCACGGGTGCCATCAATTTTGAACAGGAAGACGAAATCATCGAAGTAACAGCCGGAGCGATTGTTTTGGCAACCGGATTTGAGGTGAAAAAGACCGATTTCTTCCCCGAATATGGCTATGGAAAATACGCCGATGTCATCACAGGCTTGCAATTTGAGCGGTTGGCATCCGCTTCGGGACCCACGCAGGGCGAAATTCGCCGTCCGTCGGATGGGAAAGTGCCCGAAAAAGTGGTCTTCGTGGCTTGTGCAGGGTCGCGCGACCCGGTCAAGGGCATCCCTTACTGCTCGAAAATCTGCTGTATGTACACCGCCAAACACGCGATGCTCTACAAGCACAAGGTGCACGAGGGCACTCCCTACGTGTTTTATATGGACATTCGGGCAGCCGGAAAAAATTACGATGAATTTACCCGCCGCGCCATCGAGGAAGACGGCGCAAAATACATTCGCGGTCGCGTGGCGAATATCTATGAAAAGGACGGCAAACTGATTGTGCGCGGCGCAGATACGCTCTTGGGCGGGAAACCGGTAGAAATTGATGCCGATATGGTGGTGTTGGCAACGGCTGCCGTATCGTGCGATGGCTCGGAAGCGTTGGCGCAAAAACTCCACGTTTCCTACGACCCCTACAAATTCTTCGCCGAAGCCCATCCCAAATTGAAGCCGGTGGAAACCAACACCGCAGGGATATTCCTCGCCGGAGCCTGCCAAGCCCCGAAAGACATCCCCGAATCGGTAGCCGCCGCTTCGGGTGCCGCGGCGAAGATATTAGGCTTGTTTTCCAACAGCGAATTGACCCGCGAGCCGGTAGTGGCAAAAGTCAATCGCCTGCCGCCGCCGCTGTTCTCGACGTGTATGGGCTGCGGAATGTGCGTGCAAATATGCCCTTATCAAGCCATTGACAAAGAGGAAATAAAAAACAGGAGCGGCGAAGTGGTAAAAATCGTTGCAAAAATCAATCCGGGATTGTGTCAGGGATGCGGCACATGTGTGGCATTTTGCAAATCCAAATCCATTGATTTAGAGGGATATACGAATAAACAGATGTATGCGGAAGTGATGGCATTGATAAATGAATAGTATAAAATAGTATAAAAATAAAAAACAAAAAAATGAAAACAAGAGAAATTGCAAAAGGAATTTACAGCGTCGGCGTTGCCGATTGGAGTGTGCGTAACTTTCATGGTTACCTCACGCAAAAGGGCACGAGTTACAATGCTTATCTCATTGTGGATGAGAAAATTACGCTTATCGACACGGTAAAAGCGCATTTCTCGCAAGAACTTATCGACAGGATTTCGCAAATCGTGAGCCTCGAAAAAATCGACTATGTGGTGTCGAACCATGTGGAAATGGACCATTCCGGCGCATTGCCCGAAGTGATGAAACACTTGCCTAACGCAACGGTGCTGACAAGTCAGTCCGGCGAAAAAGAGTATAAACTGCATTTCAACCCCGATTGGAAGTTTCAAATCGTCAAAACAGGCGACAGTATTTCGTTGGGTAAGAGGACGTTAAGTTTTATTATGACCCCAATGGTGCATTGGCCCGACAACATGGTAACGTATTGTCCGGAAGAGAAAATCCTGTTCTCCAACGATGCTTTTGGGCAGCATTTGGCAAGTTCCAACGTTTTCGACGACGAGCCTTTGGATGTAATCATGGAAGAAGCCAAAAAGTATTATGCCAACATCATCATGCCCTATTCTTCGCAAGTGGTGGGCGTGTTGGATGCGGTGCAAAGTCTTGCTATTCAGATGATTGCGCCTTCGCACGGTTTGATTTGGAAAAACAACATTCCGGTGATATTGGAGCATTATACGAAATGGGCACACTGCCGGACGGATAAAAAGGTGGTTATCGCGTTTGATTCGATGTATGGCTCAACGGAGAAAATCGCCTACGCCATCCGCAATGCCTTTGAAGCAAAAGGCTACGAATACAAGTTTTGCGACCTCAAATCCAACCACATCTCCGACATCATAACCGACTGTCTGGAAGCAGAATACATCTGCGTAGGCTCGCCCACACTAAACAAAAACCCCATGCCAACAGTAGCCGCCTTCCTCACCTATTTGCAAGGATTGTCCACAAAAACCAAGAAAGGGATTTTGTTCGGCTCCTACGGCTGGGCAGCGCAAAACATCAAGGCAATGGAACGCTATTTTGAAGAATCGGGGATTGAACTCGTCGACAAATACGGTGTGAATTTCATTCCTGACAAGCAGGCATTGCAAGCGATAACAGAAAGCGTGAGTAGAAAAATAACAGAAAATATAAACAAAGAATTATGGCAGAAAACATGGTAACGTATTGTCCGGAAGAGAAAATCCTGTTCTCCAACGATGCTTTTGGGCAGCATTTGGCAAGTTCCAACGTTTTCGACGACGAGCCTTTGGATGTAATCATGGAAGAAGCCAAAAAGT
>BNTR01000148.1 GCA_025996755.1 Bacteroidia bacterium | reverse complement strand
GCGATGAATCATTGAAGGAATGACTTTATTTCATCATAACTCTCTGATACGATAAGTGGTTCGTGATGCTCTAAATAAAGAGCTACGCCATCTTCGGATTTTCTAATAATGGAAATAGTGTTTACATTAACAACTATCTTCTCGTTTTTCTCTGTAACTTCAATAAACTGTTTCATATAATTTGTGTTTAATTGTTTACTTATAGCAATACCCGCACTCCGTTTTTCCTTGCTTTTTGGCTTCGGAAAGGGTCACTTTAATCACTTTGCCTTTGCAGTTGTCTAAGCCCTTGCATTGGCTTTTGTGATACTTTTTAGCGTACTTTCCCGTGCAGATTAACACGGTAGGCTCATCTGCCGGAACGGCAGGAACGCTTGACATTAACACCGGCAATATCATCATTGCCCCTAACAATAATACTCTTTTCATAACTTTTTATGTTTTATAATTATCAATTACTTCACTAATATAAAGACAAGTCATAAATGCGCCAACAATAGAGCCAATTAAACCGAAAATAAGATGAACTATTCTATCAGAAACGCTATTGTCAATTTTGAATACGGAGTATATTCCGTAAAACAAAGAACCAATAGTAGATAAAACCAAAACAATTAGTAAAAATAAGGCAAAAAGTCTTCCCGCTAAATTAAACGAAGCTTTTACAAAATCAACTAAATCTTTCCAAAAACCCTTAAAAAATTCTTTCATAATTTATATATTTTTTGTAGTAAATTTATTGTATAAGCTATTCCAATTTTCAAAAAATATATTATATAACTTATACCAATAGTTACATATTTTATAGACCATGATATGAACATAATAATAAGAATGCCTATGATAAAATCCAAAGGGCTGTAATTTCCGTGATTACCATCATAATCGCCATGAATATCATATTCATCTGGAACACTCAAAAAAGTTGTCATAACTATTTAATTTTTAATTGTTTATAATAATTTACTTTGCTTTATCAATCAATTCAAATATCTTTTCTTGCAATTCTTTTATTCTTTCATCCTTTTTATCCATTCTTTTTTGATTTTCCTCATTCCTCTCATAGCTGTTCTTAACGATTTCCTGCTCCCTGACCATCATATTTTTTATAATCGCATCTCTTTCTGTTATTGTTTTTTCAATGAATTTATCCTTCTCAGACAGCATATTTACGCAGTTTTTATCCTTGTCTTCAATTTGCTTGCGTAATTTTGCTATAATATAGTCCTTGTCTTTCAACATTTCTGTCAAATTAGATAAATCGGCAGGATTGAAGTGGCTGTTATCTCCCATTTTGACGTTATGACCGCTATTATTCCCATTGACGTTCATTACACTATTATCCCTGCCTATTGAAATTCCATTTGTGGCTTGAGATTCTGACAGTTCCATGTCGCCGCGACCGGTAATCAGCCAATCAAGATTTAGGTCCGGGAACGCATCGGACAATTTAGATAATACACTTAGCCCAATTGAATAATCATCGCGAATCCAATTGTTTACGGCTTGCTTTGTCTCACCAACCGCTTTTGCAAATTCTGTGTTAGAATCATTGCACCGCTTTTTTCTTACTTCTTTAATTCTACTGTTGATATTCATTATATAAATATTTTTATGTACCTTTGCACCGAATTACAAATTAAAAATTTTATCGTTATGAGCGAAAAAGAAATGTTCAAAGACTGTATGTGGTACGTTACTCAGTACCTGCTTCCCGACGTAATCCCTGCGAATCCTATTCACAAATGCGAGTTGTGGAAAAACGAAAAACTACAAGATGTAGGTAACTATTTCAAAACTCGTGAGGATGCAGAAAACGTATGTAACGCCATCCGTACACTGCTTAAACTCCCTTTACTTGATAGACCCATGTTTTATTAGGTTGTACATATCTTTCATTGCCTCATACTGTTGAAAGTATGAATGTTCAAAATCAACTATCGGTGTAGATAGTTTGTAATCCTTAAATCCTTGCTGAAAATCAGCGAGTTCTACATTAATGCCCGATTCAATCGCAGACAATACAAACTGTGTAAACGTCATTCTGCTCGCATTTAATGGTGCTGTTGGGTCTCCTGCAAGCCAATTGTTGAACAGTCTGTTTAACTCTTCGTTTTCAAAATACTTTTCATTTTCATCCATAACTACTATAATTTAAATATTTAACAATCAACAATTTACATTCATACATTATTTAGAATAAATCTAAATATTGCCAATTTAACACTTTTTATACAGAAATTTATTTACTTTTTATTGCAATGTAAATAAATCTATTTACCTTTGTCCCCTGTAACGAAAGGACACAAAAAAGGCTGTCCACCCGAAGTGGATTTTGTGCATTAAATTACGCTGCAAAGGTACAGTCTTTTTTTGAAATAAACAAATGTAGAGGAAACATTTGAAACTTAAAACAACGCAACTCTAAGCGCAACATTCCTCCCGGCTTGCCGGTGTTGCCCTTAGAGTTGCTAATTTTTAAAAACATTGTGAGTATGAAAACAGGATTTATTGAATTTGCAGGCGCGCAGTGGCGCGCACAGAACTTAGGCGGCAGGTGCACTTGGGACGAAGCCAAGGCGTTGGCAGACGAAGTGGGATTAGCCATCCCAACGGACGAGCAATTTCAGGCACTCTTCGCAACGCCAAAGAAAGAACGCCCCATCGCCTTTGAGCACGGCTTCTATTGGTCAGACAACGGACGCGACGACGCAAAAAAAACGATTATTTATGTGAGCAGAAAGTATGCG
Source organism: Bacteroidia bacterium (assembly GCA_025996755.1). Classification (GTDB taxonomy): domain Bacteria; phylum Bacteroidota; class Bacteroidia; order Bacteroidales; family Azobacteroidaceae; genus Azobacteroides. The sequence continues at coordinate 3,048 of BNTR01000148.1, read as the reverse complement.
GAGCAAATGAAAGACGTTGCCCCGGGTTACAGATGTTTTGTTAGATTAGTAAAAAAAGCAGAGGTATGAAAAAAGAAAAGATAACAATAGACCTCAGCAAGCCTCTTTTGAAATACACCGGCTACGAAATTTTGGAACTATTCAAAATAGCAAGCAGCGGGCAGGAAGAGAAAGAGCCTGTACATGAGAAGGACTACACCGATGGTCGCAACGTGTTTGGATATTACGGCATAGCAAGACTGCTTGGCTGCTCAAAAACAATGGTGGGCAGACATATAAACGACGGCTGGATAAAACCGGCAATCAGTCAAAGAGGAAACAAGATAATATGCGATGCACAAATAGCTTTGGAACTGTACAATGAACGTAAAAAAAAATAAATAGTTATGAAAACAAAAAACAAAATTTTAAGCGCAAATTTGGTAGCGGGGATAGTTCTCTTTGCCGCCGCCGAAAATTTGTTGCACATTCGCGCGTTGAGCGTGGCGGCATTCGCTTACGTGATTTTATCGGGATTAGCGTGGGGTCTATTCTTCGGAATGGAGCCATTAGAACCTTCACACAATTTTTAAAACGAAAAAGTGATGGACGCATTCATGATTACCGGAGGTATTTTTTCAGATGGCTACTATTGCCACAAATGCGACGATTTGATTAGTCGTGATGTCTGGTTAGAAAACGGAGGCTTGTGCGACGAGTGCTATTCAAAGCAATATGAGGAGTAATTATGGGACGATTAGCAAGCGTTCATGGATTTCAAAATGGGAATATAGCTCAGTTGGTAGTAGCACCGGATTAAAATCCGTAGGCGCAGGTTCGATTCCTGCTATTCCCACAAAGAAAAATCGGCAGCACACACGCGCCGAGGCAACGCAAGCACTTAGATTGCAGAATGATAAATTGTGTGTGCATTTTTTTTAAATAATAATTTAAAAAATATACAGAAAATGGAAAGTAAAGAGATTATCAAGTTAGAACAAACGCCGGTGATAGTTCACCGGCTGGAAGAAATCGGCAAATCGGTAACAGAGCGCATTGCAGCTCTCAACATCGAGAAGCAAGTTGCAACAGAAGACAGCATCGGAGTACTCAAAAGAATGCGTGCCGAACTGAACGCCGATGCAAAATCCTTTGAGGATCAAAGGAAATTTGTAAAAGATGCAATCATGCACCATTACAATGATTTTGAAGCCATCTACAAGGCTGAAATCATCGACAAATTCAAAACGGCGGATAAACTTTTGAATTTAAAAATCGGCGACTTTGAAATGACCATCAAAACAGAGAAACGAAAAAATCTCATTGACTATTTCAATGAATTTTGCGAAACAACAGGCATTGATTGGCTGACGTTTGACCGGTTAGGGATTGACGTGAATTTATCCACTTCCGAAAAAAAGAACAAGGAGCAAATTCTTGAAACGCTCAACAAAATTGTGGATGATTTGGATTTAATCCAATCCGAAAACTTTGCCGCAGAAATTTTGGTTGAATACAAAAACAACCTGAATGCAGCACAGTCAATCACGCTTATTCGCCAACGGAAAGCCAACGAAAAAGCCGAAAAAGAGCGTTTGATTGCCGAACGCACAAGCAAGCGTGTAAGGAGCATTCAATCGTTGAACTTCGTTTATAGCGATATCGCAAAGGCGTATTACTACGTGCGCGACAATTCCATTACGGTCGCTTTGACTGATATTGAAACGCTCGAAAACGACGAATGGATGAAACGCTTTGCCGAACTGGAAAGCAAATCCAAGATTCCGGAGCAATCGAAGCCGGAAGTTGTGAAAGCACCAAATCTTTTTGATGCCACGCAAAAAGCACCGGAGCAGCCAAAGGCACCGGAAACGTTCAAAGCCATTTTTGAAGTTACCGACACAATGGAACGCCTAACCGCTTTGGGCGCATATTTGAAAGCAAACAATTACGAATACAAAAATTTATAAAACAATGGAAACAACACAAGTAGCACAGGTCGCACAGGTCGCACAGGTCGCACAGGTAGCACAGGTAGCAGAAGTCGCAGAAGTCGCAAAATTTGACCCAAAAACCGTTCGTGGTGATGTGGTCGCAGAAATGGAAAAAATGCAAACAGCAAAGTTTGTTTCACTTCCGGAAAAATATAAGGAGAGTGCATTTTTTGCCATTGAAAAGTTGGCAAACCTGCCGGAAATTGAAAAAGTGCCGTCAATTTTCATCACAAAAGCACTAATGGGAATGTTCAGTGAAAAACTGGACTTCCGAAAAAATCACTGTTATTTTTTCGTTCAGAAAGACAAAGACAGCCCAACGGGCAAATCATTGAGATTTGGCTGGCAGTATCAGGGACTTATTCACGTGGCAAAAGAAACGTGCAACGTGAAAAGCGTATCGCCCGTGTTGGTGTTTGACGGTGATGTTTTTGAAAGTCATTACGAGTTTGGCGTTCTAATAGTTGATAAACACATTCCAACTTTCGCAGGAAAAATAATCGGTGGCTATTGCTGCGTGGTTTATCAGAGTGGAGAGGCTGAAATAAAGTTTTACACCATTGATGAACTCAACAATCGGCGCAAACGCTCAAAGGACACAAGCGGCTCATTTTGGGTTTGGGAGCGCGAGATGTACGAGAAAACGCTCGTGAACGCAACGCTCAAACGCATCATCGAAACATCCGGCGAAGTGAACAATGATACGCTTTACAACGACGCGGAAGAAAATCAGCCCCGCCATGTGATTGATGTGAGTTCGGAAGTTGTAGAACAGGGAGAGCCGGTCGAAGCGGCAACAGAAGTCAAACAAATTAACATCTGATTGAAGTGTACAACATTCTATCAACAGGAAGCAAAGGTAATGCCGTGATTTACTGTAATCATGTCCTCGTAGATTGCGGCGTTACTTTTTCAAAAATCAAACCATTTTTGAAAGATATTGCTTTGATTTTGATTTCACACGAGCACGGAGACCATTTGAATATTTCAACGCTCAAAAAAATACAGTTTGAACGTCCGGCTATTCGGATAGGATGCGGTGCTTTTTGCGTGGCATCAAAAAGATTTGGTGCTT
>BNTR01000147.1 GCA_025996755.1 Bacteroidia bacterium | reverse complement strand
TGCCAATCGCCCCACGACTACATACTACAAATTGGATAATGCTGCTGTTAACATCTTTCGTCATCGCTCCATTTTTGTTGAATGTGTACTCATTTGTCGCTGAGCCATGTTTTATAAAGCCAAAAGGTAAGGAAGCCATCGCTTCTGTAACTTTCTTCAATTGATTGCCGGTATATTCCAGCGTTAAATTATCCATGACTTCCGAAGAATTGGTGTTTGGATTTTTAAAATGCCGTTTCAGAGTAAGAATATTGCCGTGTTTGTCATAACCAATTTCTTCATTGTACTTATTCTGCGTAAATTGCGCCGTTTTCAATCGGTTCAAACCATCGTATGTATATTGATAACCTGCGCCGGAAGTTTCAGATGCCGAGATATTGCCATTATACAAAGGCGTGCTACCCGATTCGTAATGCAACGTTTCATTGAATTTAGGAGAACTGCAGGCGACCGTTTGCTCCACACTGCTTATTGTGAGCAACAAACCTGTTAATATGAGTAAAAGTCTTCTTTTCATAATCAGCCTTATCTTTTTAGTAGCACTTTGCCTACAGAATGTCCGTCTCGCACAATAACAAAAATGTAATTGCCGGCGGGGACAGTCGATGTGTTCAACTGCAAATGGCGGATGCCGGCAGAAAGCGAGCCTTTGTTTTCTTCCAACACGAGCACCCCTGTTAGAGTTCGCAGTTGGAGCCGAATGTTTTTGGCTGGTTTTGGCAAATACAATTCCACATTCAGGGGCGTTTCCTTGACCGGATTGGGAGAGAAATTGTAAGTGAAACCTGCATCGGGGTCATGAGGTTTAAGTTGCGCCAAATTTTCGGCATCGGTCTCCAAATAATAATGTTCCTCGGGCGGATAGAAAAAAGATTTTTTTTGTAATTGCTCGACAATACTGTTATCAGGGCGTTTTACCCAACTGCTGACCGTTTCAAAAACCGGATACCGGTAGCCTTTTGCATACCAGCGAAAAATTTCATCCACGAAAATGATATCATTGCTCGCCACACGGAAATCAATACTGTCAGGTGAAATATAATACCAAGCCGTATCTTTTTGTACATATTCGTTTGAGATGGTGGTAACGTCTGAGACTGTGTGTTTGATGGTGTGGGTGCGCAGCACGTTCTTCAGGGTGTCCTTATCGGGCATCACCATCATCCCATAAGCATCTGCATGGAATTTTACTGTTCCCATATCATTCAGTTCAAAAAAATTGCCATGGACACCGTGACTGTAATAATAACTTTTTGTTTCATCACCGTAGCTTACCGGAAATTTCAGCAACAATTCCCCCTGTTTTGTGTTTCATCACTGTTCCCGGATATTTTCTAAACCCTAACAACAAAAGAGAATCACCCGAAAGTTTATAGTGAGACTCCGTAACGTTTTCCACTCCGAGAATCATAGAACTTAGTCCGGCATGGATAGAGTTTATTCCGTCAGAGTAAAGCAATCCGTAGTCATCGTTCTCCACATCAAGTTCGCTGAAATCCCAAAGCACATTCATGCCGGCGCGTCCGGGGTCTTTATAACTAACCTGCTGCTTGATGATGAGGTCTTCCGCCCGAAACATATTCAAGTTGGATTGCAAACTATGCTGCGCTGTGAGCATTCCGGGAATGCTCAACAAGCAAAATATTACTGCTTTTCTCATATTTTTATATTCAATATTCATTTGTTTTTATTTCTAAACTGTTATTCATCTTTTCTTTTGTTCTAATGCTTTTTTATAAAATACAGTATCTTGTAATTCTTCTAACCATTGCAAATCAGCACTATTAAACCAATCATAATAACCGCTATAATACCTTAATAAAAAGGTCAATTCATTGTCGAACGAGCAAGCCTTCCCATTATATTTAACAGGAGATAGTTGCTGGCTAATACATAGACAATCTTCTGCGTCATCATCGAGCACACAAGTCTCATTATGTTGAACAGGAGATAACTTGTGACTAATACACAGATAATCTTCTTTACCACCTTGATGTTTGATTGTCACAAACATTCTTGCATCATCCTCAAAATCAGCAATATAAGTGTTTCTTTCTAACAATTTTTCGATTTTAGGAAGCACGTTAGAATCAACAATAAAAGTATCTATTGTACTAATAGGAGGACCTGAATAATCATTCTTCTGATGTAATTTCTGATACCGTTCTAATTTTTCACAACGTATTGCTTTATGGCTTTCTATGTCACCACAATAATAAGTAACCAATAGACTGTCAATTGCATTGTCTTCTGCCGATGTATTCCTATTTTTTTTTGAGGGACTACACGCAGAGAATATAAATAAAACTGCTATAATATATAAATATTTCATATCAATTATTTTTAAAATTAATTAATTATTCCACCATCGCATCACACGTTGCCACATTGAGGGTGCAGGAGCCGCCTTTGGAACTAAAGTTGGCGAAGGCATACGTGTTGTTTTTGTTGGGTCACTTACTCGAATATCTCCATGGTCAAAGTGATCGCTACGAACATACCCCGCAGGAAACTCTCCATTTGCACGAGCTGTCTTTGCTTCAGAGCCTGTTATGACTCGGCGTTCTTCTTTGTTCTCATATTGTTTATCAAGAGTACCCACTCTTTTATTATGTGCCTCTGGATTTTTTTTGTAATCTAATGTATGATCTCCTTCATGTTCTAATATGGTCGCAGGAGAATACACATGTCCTTCTTTTGTTTCACTTGCATACTTTGGATCCCAAAAGATAGCATTCTGTTTTTTATCAAAATAATTATCCCCATACTTGAGTTGAACACTCATCTCTCTGCTGTTTGCTAATGTACTCATATTTTCTCCTCCACCATTCTTAATATTGTAATTATATGCGGTAATAAAATCTTGTACATACTGATTTTGGGGAGCCTCACTTTGATTTGTGCCATTGAAAGTCCATGACCGCCATTTCTCTTTGTCATCTTGATACCAGACTATAACATCTCTTCCATCCGGATCCACATAATTCACCGGATTATTAGCATACTGCGCATAAGGACTAATACTATAATACATTTCAGCATACGGGTCTATTGTTGTGGTGGTAGGTATCAACGCGCCAAATTGTCTGGCAATCTGGTCATACCGATTCAATCCGAACATCTCATCAAACTCCTTGCCGCCAAACTTATAGGGCTGTTTTTCCGGATGCAAGTTATCCAAGTATGGCATTCCTGACGGGTAGTAGTTTATCTTTTGAACTATTGTGCTGCCGTTCATCACTACCCGATTATTGCCCAAATGGTCGCGCAGATAATAATTATACACATAATTTCCGCCGTTTTTTGTAACATAACCCTCCGTATTCAAAATGTATTTCAACGCGCCCTTTTCGTAGATGATATTGCCGCAATAATCCGTTGTTTCAGCAATGGTGAATAGCCTTGTATGTGTCGTCTGTCGCTTTATGCCCATCGCATCATACTTGTTGTCTGTGGTGTGTCCCTCGGTAAACTTAATTTTTTTCGGCAAATTCAGTAAATTATATTCAATAGTGCTGATGCCACCATTCAAATCTTTTGTCATTGCCCCATTTTTGTTAAATGTGTACTCTACGATAGCGTTATCGAGCTTGACAAAGCCGTCAAGAGTATAGCGTGGAGCACCTTCCGTCACTTTTTTCAACTGATTGCCGGTATATGTCAGCGTCAAATCATCTATCAAGGTACCGGCAGAATGACGCCTCAACATCGTGATATTGCCGTGTTTGTCATAACCAAATTCTTCATTGTATTTATTCTGCGTAAATATAGCCATTTTCAGCCGATTCAAGCCATCGTAGGTATATTGATAGCCATTGCTTCCGTTATACGATGCCGAAATATTGCCATTGTACAAAGGTGTGTTTCCTGAATAAGAATCCTCATAATGCAGCGTTTCTTTGAAATTGGTGGAATTGATATTTTTTAGCCAACTGCGAAGATTGTACTTATAAGTTATACTTTCGGTGTTGCCCCCAAGTTCTTTGCTTGAAACTCGCCCCAATTCATCATAAGCCAAATCAGACAAAAGAATTTCTGCAGCATTATCCAATTTGTAGTATGTAGTCGTGGGGCGATTGGCATGGTCGTAGGCGTAGCGATATGTTTCGTTGATAAGTCGATTTCCGGCTGCGGAATGAGTGTGTTTTTTCCATGTAGGCTGCCCTGTAAACGAATAGTTGACGTATTCCTTTTCATAGCCCGACAGATGATTTTGCGCGATGGATTGAATTACTCGTCCTTTGGAGTCGTAGTAGAAAACAGAGCCAAGTATGCTGTCGGGGTTATCCGCTAAACAAGTGATGCTTCCTGTTAATAGCCCTTTGGCAGCAATAGCGTCCACATCCGTACCATATCGGTTATTGTCAAATCCATCCGGTGTAATGTCATCATAGTCCGTCTTATTTTTGAATGGTTGTACAGATGATTTGAATTTGTAATTATCATAATAATATACCTGCAATACCTGAATCGAAGACCAGTTAATTCCTGAAACTGCATATCCTGACGTGTTGTTTTCCTCTCCTGTATATTCTGCTTTCACTACTTCCGTGACTGACGGCGCAACGCAAACACCTTCTAATACAACCCGCCCGAATATATCCGGCATGGAAAATTTCCATTTCGATTGAGCACGCAATTCGCCGTCCTGTGAAAAAATCAAGTGGTCGGCTTTATCATACCGATACTCAATATAGTCAGCACCGGGCAATTTTTGCCAGATGCAACGATTGCGTTCATCGTAGCGATAAAGATAGGCATAGTTTTTGATAACTTCGTCTGCGTCCGTATAAGGAGTGCCACCGGTAGTGCCATCCGCCGCCAATGGCGACAGCACAAAACGTTTGTTCCCAAAATCATCATACACATAATAGGTATCGTATGGGGTGCCATCATCCATTTGCCGTTGCAAGACCACCTGACCCAATTTATCCTTAAATTCATAAGCCACTTTCCCGTCTTCGTCCGTTGTTTTGGTAACGTACAAGGTGTTATTGTCGTAATTTTCATTTCTTACCAAACTGTTTCCATTAACCGAATACAAAGCGCAAGGATGTGCGCTGCTATTGCTCAAATATTCAATGCCGACAGCATGACCATCGCCATTGCCCAACCGCCAAGCCTCGCCGGGACCAAATTGTTTCACGACCCTGTTTAATGGAGAGGCTTCATACTGGGTCTCAGAATAGGCATGGCTGTCATCGCCGTAAATCGAATTTGCCTCAATGCCCCCCGTATAATAGGCACCCTTATTTGCTACAGAAATAGGCAATCCTGTTTTCCATTCCCGTCCGAAAGCATCATACTCCTGAATGGTAACCAAATCATTTTTATTGGGCGTGATGCCCACTTGCACCAATTGGTTAGGACGTCCCAAGCCATCAAAATACCGTATGGTGGTTGCTGTGCGCGGGTTGCCGGTTGCGCCATCATCCAAATGGGTAACCGTCTTGATGTAGTTTTGCAATTGAGAAGGAGTAACCGTTGGCGGCTCGCCGGGGTTTGTTCCACCCGGAGTTGTCCCGCCCGGGTCGGTTGGATTTGTTTCGCCCGGGTCGGTTGGCTCACCCCCTGTTGACGGGTCGGTTGGTGTTGTTCCACCCGGAGGCTTAGTCGGTCTTATAGAATCCGGATAGCAACGGGTGAAGTCTATTTTCAGTATCAATGATTGTCCGAAAATGCCTTTGAAAAAAAATCCCGGTTTTAACAGAATAACTTTACAAGCCGTAATCTCCCCTGCCGGCACACTTGAAGAGAGTATAATTGTGTCGCCGGGGGCTCCCTGAGCGTGTATATGCCCGAAAGTCATAAGTGCTAAAACGATTAGTCCTATCTGTTTCTTGCTCATCATGGGTGCAGCGTTTTATTTTCCCTTCAATTCCTCAATCTTAGCATTCAACGCCTCAATCTTTT
>BNTR01000146.1 GCA_025996755.1 Bacteroidia bacterium | reverse complement strand
TGCCAAATGGGTGATTAGTCACCGAACTCCAAGTGTCTCCCTGGGAATAAGCCATCTGTCCATTATCGCCGACAGCGACAAATTTGTAGGTGGCAGCATCCTTGCCTCCGGCGGCTACGCCACGGATTACGGTATTGGCACTAAATTGACTTTGTCCAGGTCCTACACCTGCGTTTATCCCCGCCCATACTATTGCCTTGTATGTAACGGTGATGGTAGCACGCTCACTCATCTTTGTGGCGGTTGTGTTATTGCTCGTACTGGTAACGCGCACATAATAATCGGTTTCTCCTACCGTGGAGGTAAGCGGAGCATAGGTTTTGTTGTCAGTAACCCTTTCGCCTCCGGTAGTAAACCATTCATACGTAAGAATACCGCCATCTGTGACACTTGCCGTGACGGTGAGGCGGGTAGCGGTGGCACCTTGTTCGTAATCTGCGCTCACAGGCTGTACGCTAATCGTCGGTGTTTCGGCAGGGAGGGTGGTGGCGGGCTTTATATTTATGATCGCGATATTACTCGTCTTTGTGGCGGCAATTGTGTGTCCGGAAACCGTGTTTTTAACAACCACGTAATAATAAAAGGTTCCCGCTATGTTGGTTGCCGGAAGACAAGAGGCGGTTCCATTTCCAACGGGAGTCCCCCCTGTGGTGCTGTTTGCAGTATTCCTAAACCACTCGTATGAAAGCGTTCCACCATCGGGGCTGGTCGCGACAACGGTAAGATCAACAGGCACAGCGTTTTGTGCATATTCTTTGTTAATGGGATGTGTGGTAATCGTCGGCTGTCCGGAACTGTTACCGATTTCAATGGAAGCCGCACGGCTTGTAACACTGTCGATTTGGTTGCCGGTTACGGTTGGGCTGGTGTTGGTGTTTTTAATAACCACATAATACCACGTTTTCTGGGTGGGGAGGGTATAGGTCAAACTGGAGGCTGTTTTTCCGTCAAGGGGAGTTCCCTCCGTGTTGCTGTCTTTAGTGTTACTATACCACTGATAAGAAAGCTCTCCGCCGTCTTTGATATCCGCCACCTCTACGGAGAGAGTAACTTTGGCATCCTGCTGGCAGACAACGTCTTTAGGCTCTGCGGTAATCGTCGGCGTTTCAGCATCTATAATCTTAGAGGAGGGATTAACATAAACATCGATATAGTCACTTTGCGTCGTAGCGGTTTGGTTTCCGTCAAGAGAACTATTGTAACTGGTAACTATCACACAATAGCGCGTTGTTCCGACCACGGTGGTGGGAGGGCGATATGAAGCGGTGCCGGTGAGGATGTTATTAACCATGGACATGTCCATGGCACCCGCTGCGCCGGGAATCGCATCTCCCGCTCCCGGGGTAGAGAAAATATCCTCACCTTTCTTACTATACCACTGATACGAGAGGCTTCCGCCATCGGGGCTGGTCGCACTTACCACAAGTGGCGTAGCTTCGTCACCCTGTTCGTAGGTTGCATACAGGTCGAGCCACTCTACGGTAACCGTTGGCGGTTTGGCATTGGTGGTAGTCCAAACGCTAACTGTCGCGTAAGCAACCTTTCTGCCGTCAATAGTGGTTACGGTAATTCTCGCAGACCCTTCACCGTAGGCATTCACACGACCGGTAAACACGACCCCGGTGCCGGGGATATCTTGCCGAGCACCGGGACTTACTATGGCAACAGACTCGTTGTTGCTTTCCCAGTTTACCTCCGGATGAGCAGCGTTTGATGGTGTTACCACAACATACAAGGCTCCTTCTTGCCCAACACGAAGAGTCAGCACCCCCTGCTGAAAGGATACTCCGGTTACTCTTATCTCTTCTTCCATCACACATCCGCTCATAACAAGCAGCGCAGACACAACTAAACAAATAATACTTTTTCTTTTCATCGTGAGCAAAAATAATTATTTCGCCGCAAAGTTACAACTTTTATCTTAAATAACAATGGAAAAAAAAATATTTTTTTTTGAGGTGCGATGATAATCAGACAATTAAAAAAATATTTATTCAAATGATTAAATTTTTTGATTAAAACGCTTGTTTAATTAAAAATAATGTTGTAACTTTGCAGCCGAAAATTAATTCGTAAAAATAGTATGGCAAAAAAGACAGTACAGAAGATGGATTTTTCTACCGAAGATAAAATTAAGAATGCGGCGCGCACGGTTTTTCAGCGCAAGGGCTACGCTGCCACTCGCACGCGCGATATTGCCGATGAGGCGGGGATAAATCTTGCGCTGCTCAATTATTATTTTCGCAGCAAGGAAAAACTGTTTGAAATAGTTATGTTTGAAACGCTGGCATCCTATATGAGTGGCATTCTGGTTCTTTTTAATGACGAAAAAAGCAGCCTTGAAGAAAAATTAGAACGCCTTGTGGCAGAATATATCAATTTTTTGATAAAAGAACCCGAAGTGCCGATTTTTATTATGAGCGAGTTTCAACATAATTCGGTCGATATTTTAAATAAACTTCCGGTGAAACAACTGCTCAACAATTCTGTGTTTATCAGACAGTATCAAAAAGCGGTGGCAGACGGGCGGATTTCCGAACCCAATCACATCCATTTTTTAATGAATATGTTGGGAATGGTTGTTTTTCCATTTGTTGGCAAAACGTGGCTCAAAGAAGTTTTTGGCGTTGATAACGAACAGTTTAACCTGTTGATGAACGAGCGCAAACACAAACTGCCGGTTTGGATTAAAGCAATGATGGAGGCGTAATTTTTTTGCATAGGCATTAAACAAATGATTAAATCTATAAATTAAACAGTATGATTAGAATTAGAAACGCGGTATTTTTGGGCTGGCTATTTGCCGCTGTTGGTCTGAACGCGCAGACCCTGAAAATTGACGATTGCTACACCGGCGCGGAGGCAAATTACCCGCTTGTGAAGCACTATGCGCTGATAGAAAAGTCGAAAAATTTTTCTGTCGAAAACGCGCAAAAGGCGTATCTGCCGCAGTTTGGCATTTACGGGCAGGCAACGTATCAGTCGGACGTTACGAAAATTCCGATTGATTTTTCAGACGTTTCCGTTCCCGCGCTGGCAAACGTAAAAATGCCGGAACTGCCCAAAGACCAGTACAAAGTTTACGCCGATGTGTCGTATTCGCTTACAAATTTGGTTACGAACAAAAATCAGACCGATTTGGCAAAAGCAAATGCCGAAATTGAAACGCAAAAGATTGAAATTGAACTGTATAAACTTCGCGAGCGTATCAATGCGCTGTTTTTCGGCGTTTTGGTGATTGACGCGCAAATTGCTCAGACCGAACTTGTGAAAGAGGACATTCAGAATGGCATTGCCCGCATCGAAACGGCGGTTGCGGGCGGCGTGGCGTTGAAAAGCACCGCCGACAACCTCAAAGCCGAACTGCTGAAAACAAAGCAGCGCACCACCGAACTGAAAGCCGCTCGCAAAGGCTATTCCGATATGCTGTCGCTGTTTATCGGCGCGGAAATTGACGAACACACGATTCTTGAAAAACCACTGCCGCCAAGACTTTCCAACGAAATCAACCGCCCCGAAATGCGGCTCTATAATTTGCAAAACCGTGCGTTTGACCTGCAAAACAGGACGGTGAGCAACCGGAATTTGCCGCAGTTCAACCTCTTTTTTCAGGGCGGAGTGGGCAAGCCCGCGCTCAATATGTTCAGCGACAGTTTCGACCCGTATTTCGTTACCGGCGTGCGTTTGAGTTGGAATTTGTCGGGCTTTTATACTGTGAAAAACGAGCGGAAACAGATTGCCGTCAATCAGGAAGGCATCCACGTTCAGGAGGAAATGTTTTTGTTTAACACCAATCTTGCTGTAAGTCAGCAAAATACGGAAATCACCAAAATGCAGGAGTTGATTGCCGATGACAACGCGATTATTCAGTTGCGCGAAAATGTGAAAAAGTCCGCACAAACGCAGTTAGACAACGGCACGGCAACCACCAACGACTATCTCACCGCCGTTAATGCCGAAGACAACGCACGGCAAAGCCGTATTCTGCACGAAATACAACTGCTTATGTATCTGTATAATATGAAAACTACTTTGGGAAATTAAAAATTACGAATTACGAATTAAAAATTACGAATAATATGAAAACATTAGTGAAAACAGGAAAGTTAATTGCATTGTCAATTATCATTTGTCAATTATCAATTAGTTGCGGCGGCAATAAAACTGCTTACGATGCTTCGGGCAGTTTTGAGGCGGAAGAAACGGTTATTTCCGCCGAAGTCGCGGGCGTTATTCGGCAGTTCGACATTGCAGAGGGGCAAGTTCTCGCCACAGGGCAGGCAATCGGCTACATCGACAGCACGCAGTTGTATCTGAAAAAGAAGCAGTTACAAAGTCAAATTCGCTCGTTGCTGGGCAAAAAACCGAACATTGCCGTACAACTTTCGGCTTTGCAGTCGCAACTGAAAACCGCCGAAACCGAGCGCGCCCGCCTCGAAAAACTCGTTGCAGGCGATGCCGCCACGCCCAAGCAGATGGACGACATTAACGCACAAATTGAAGTGCTGAAACGGCAGATTGAGGCAACAAAATCGTCGCTGGACATTTCGAGCGCGGGAATAAGCAACGATGCCGAGCCGCTGCAAATTCAGGTGGAGCAACTCGACGACCAACTCGCCAAATGCCGCCTCACAAGTCCGCAAAACGGCACCGTGCTTGCCAAAATTGCCAAAGTGAACGAACTCACCGCAGCAGGCAAGCCGCTTTACAAAATCGCTGATTTGCAGACAATTACCTTGCGGTCATTCGTTACGTCGGCGCAACTCACACAATTGAAAATCGGACAAAGCGTGAACGTTTTCGCCGACTTTGGCGAAAAACAAACCCGCGAATACGAAGGCACAATCTCGTGGATTTCCGACAAATCGGAATTTACGCCCAAAACCATTCAAACGCAGGACGAGCGGGCAAATCTGGTCTATGCCGTGAAAATTGCGGTCAAGAATGATGGTTATTTGAAGATTGGGATGTATGGGCGGGTGAGGTTTGAGGAATAACTGTGTTGATTCTGAAAAAAATAGCATAATTTTGATAACTATGATTATCTATTGAAATTTTACTATTTTTGCAGTCGATTTTAATTGTATAAAAATGAATAGACATTTATTATTAGTTACATTCGATATTTATCGACCGGACTATCCAACGATAAATTATTCTGTAAGTTCTCTCATGGCAACATTAAAAGAGAACAACATATCCTTTTCTCATTATCCGATAAATATCCAGCAATATATAGGCATAACAAATAAAGGTATAACTTCAGAAATACAAAAAGTTCTATCTGATGCTATCTCTTTTTTCAAAAAATTTGATTTTATTGCTATTGGAGTCACTCGTTGGAGTATTGAACACACGAATACTATTATAGATTTACTCGAAGGCTATAAAGGAAAAATCATATTGGGTGGGTATGAAATAACCGCTATTTCCGAAACTGATTTGCAACAAGAATTTCCACGTGTGGATTATTTCATTAAAGGTTATGCCGAAAAACCGTTGGTGAATTTGATAAAAAACAAATATAAAAATCCTTCAAGAATAATATTTGGTCCATTGGATGAGGAATATCTATATTCGCCATATTCAAGTGGAATACTTAATACTATAACAAGAAGAATTTATTGGGAAACAAAACGTGGCTGTTCTTTTGCTTGCGGTTTTTGTGAATGGGGTAATGCTCAAATAGGGATGATTGCATTAGACAAAAGCCGTATTCAAAGGGACATAGATTTTTTTGCAAACAGTAATGTTGATGAAATTAATATTTTAGATGGCACATTCAATATCAAAAATGATTATCAAGCAATATTGCAGCAACTGATAGAAAGAACCGATGCTATTATTACTTTTCAAGCGAGATTTGAGGCTTTGAACGATGATTTTATTTCATTTTGCAGAAAACATAAAGAGCGTTTGCACTTGGAGTTTGGGCTACAAACTATTCACGAAAATGAAATGCAAGTCATTGGAAGAAAAAACAATCTGAATACCGTTGCTAAAAGATTAGACGAATTAAACCTATTCGAAATTAATTATGAAGTAAGCATTATTTACGCAATTCCCGAACAAACCTGTGAAACTTTTATAGACACAATAGAATTCTTGC
>BNTR01000145.1 GCA_025996755.1 Bacteroidia bacterium | reverse complement strand
TGACAATCAGCCTGTTGCTTGGAGTAAGTCATCGAATGTGCACGAAGAAGAACTGAAAGACGACTTGCTTGGCATTAACGCTTACTCCGAATATTCTTTTACTTTGAATCGAGACCATAATTTCAAGGTAATGCTCGGTATGCAGGAACAAGCGATGTCGCAGGTGAAATTTGGATTGGAAAACGTAGGCGTTATAGACCCCAATTTTCCGGAAATCAAGTTGACCGATGGATATGGCTCCGATGGTAAAGCGGTGAAACCAAGTGTCAATGGCGAGCGCAACCGCTGGACAACGCTCGGATACTTCGGTCGGCTCAACTACGATTATCAAGGCAAATACCTCGTGGAAGCAAACCTCCGTTATGATGGCTCGTCGCGCTACCGCGCAGGAAACCGCGATGTGTGGTCGCGATTCAAAGTAAAAGAATATTCGGAGTAAGCGTTAATGCCAAGCAAGTCGTCTTTCAGTTCTTCTTCGTGCACATTCGATGACTTACTCCAAGCAACAGGCTGATTGTCAATGTCATAGCGGTAAGTTACAAACTTATCCCAATGGCGGTTGTAATTCTTGATGGAGTAGTTGACTTCCACATTTGTCCGCCAATTTTTGATGGGTTCCAAAGTCAAAGTAGCCTGTTGGTAGGTGTTGTCGGTGATGGCGCGGTCGTTACCCGAATCGCGCAAGTTGAGTGCATGACGCTGAAAGAGATTGCCATTGGGGTCGTACATGGGCAACATCGCCCATGCGTGCCGTCCGATGTCGGTAAACAAACTGTTGGTCAATGCGGCAGGACGTTCGTAAGTATTGCGCACGAAACGATTGCTGTAGCCCAATTTTGCCCAATCAAACAGTTGATAATTTACACGTACATTGGACGAAAAGCGGTCGTATTGGTCTTGGTTAAATACCATCAGACCGTTTTGGTCGAGGTAGTTGACCGAGCCAAAGAATGTCAGTTTGTCGTTACCGCCACTGATACTCAAGTTATGTTCTTGCGAAGAAGCCGTTGAGCGGTAAAGTTCTTTGTAATAATTTCGATTGTCCACACCACCTATCTTCTCTGCATAACCCGGTACATCACTTCTTGGGTCAAATCCTTCTTCCCATTCTCTGGTAGTTCCGCTTACATAAATAGGAGAAGCAAGCGTGCCATCGCGATAATCTTTAATGGCTTGCACCCAAGATTTATTAAAGTGAGGATCGTCCTCACCGTTGGTGAGAGCCTCATTCAAATAGAGAGCAAGGGTGTAAGAATCCATCGGTGTGGGCATCAAAATCGGTGAGTTGTAGCGGAAATTGTTGCTGTAATTGATTCGCGTTTTGCCGGCTTTACCGCTTTTAGTGGTAATAAGGATAACGCCAAACGAGGCTTTTGCGCCGTAGATAGAGGAGGCTGCCGCATCTTTCAAGATAGACATCGTTTCAACATCCGCCGGATTGAGCGCGTTGATGTCGCCCTCCGCGCCATCTATCAACACAAGCGGGTCGCCCTTAATATCATCGTCAATGGTGCCACGACCACGAATTTTGATACTTGCCGTAGCATCCAGACTGCCGCTGTTCTGCGTAATGGTCATACCCGGAATAAGACCTTGCAGTGCTTGTGCCACTGACGTTACAGGTCGGTCGGCAATGTCCTTTGCCGTAGCAATACCAATCGCTCCGGTCAAATTGACCTTCTTTTGGGTGCCGAACCCAACCACCACCACCTCATCAAGAGCGTTAGCCTCTTCTGCCAAGGTAACATTAACACTTGTTCTGCCACCCACAGGCACTTCCTGCTTGGCATAACCCAAATAAGACACTTCCAACGTGGCATTTGGCGACACGCGCAACGTGTATTTCCCGTCCACATCGGTGGCAACGCCATTACTCGGGTTGCCTTTTTCAACCACACTCGCGCCGATAACGGGACCATCGGCATCGGACACCACGCCTGTTACGGCGATTTTAGCGTCTTGAGGATTTTCAGCCCGCAAATGCAGTACCCCTCCCATCAAGACCATGAAGCCGTACAGAAGCGACGCAAATACGAAATTTCTCTTGTTTTTCATACAATCAATTTTAAATTATAACTTTCATTAAAAACTCTGCTGCAAAGTTGATAATAAAAGAAATAAAACAAGGTGATTTGTTGTTAAAAAAGGGCGGATTAGGCGTAATTACTGATAATTCGTCCTTTTTTATGGATGGTTCGACTGTTGCGGGGATGGATGGCAAATTGCCGCGGGTGCAATTGCCGGTCATGATTGTTGGTCATGATTGTTGGTCATGATTGTTGGTCATGATTGCCGGTCATGATTGCCGTGGGTTTACACCCACTACAAAGATATCAGCCCTACGGGCTTTGGGCAGCGGGTAATCAGTAGGTGCAGAGCACCGAAACCTTTGTAGCCGTGGGTGTAAACCCACGGTAAACGGTGTGCGATGGTGTGCGATGTGCGACGGTATGCGACGGTGTGCGACGGTATGCGACGGTGTGCGACGGTATGCGGTAAACGATATGCGATAAACGACAAACACAATCAACAACGACAATAAACAATAATGTAAAACACACACACCACATCATCATCAAAAAAAATCAAACACATATTTGAGGTCATATTCAATTGCTGCCTTTTCTAACATGTTCAAATATTCTCCTTTAAATGTTTTCTTTTTATGATGTTCTTCCTGATTCATGATGTAATGATACACCCTGTTTATCTGAGAATGTGCATAACTAAAAACGCCATAGCCATCTTGCCATGCGAAAAGATGGTTTGTTTCAAAATTTTGATGGTAAAAACGCGATGAATTTGATTTGATTTTTGCCACTAATGCAGCAACCGAAATCGCCGGATGCATTCCAATCAATATATGCGTATGGTCCGGGTTACAATAAATTGCAAGCGGTTTACATTTGCAATTGGAAATGATACCGCAGATGTATTTTTCCATGGTCACTCTATTTTCCTTCATGATAAGAGAAGAGCGATTGCGCTTTACAGCGAAAACAAGGTGCACATAGTGCTGTGAATAGGTATTTGCCATAATTATTTGTTATTTATACTGATTATTTTTGCAAAGGTAGTGAATTGTTTTTGATTGCACAAGATTAGTTTGCCTTGCCCATCATCACCACATCCAAATATTCGCTTGGCAGGATGCCGAACTCTTTTTTGAAGCAGGCGGAGAAATATTTGGGGTCGTTGAAGCCTACGCTGTAGGCGAGTTCGGAGATGCGGATGCCGCGTTGGTCGATTATTCTTTGCCGGGCTGTTTTGAGGCGGATGTGGCGCATAAACAGGGAGGGATTTAGCCCTGTCTGCGATTTGAGTTTTTTGTAGAGGGTGGATTTGCTCACTCCCAAGGCATCTGCAAAGTGCTGTTGGTCGAAATCCACGTCTGCAATGTGCGTGTGGATACATTCAATGGCGTTGTTCAAAAATTCTTCATTGATGTTTGTGAAGTTCATCTGCTTCGGCTCATAGACGAACTGCTTTTGAAACTCGTGCGCCGCCCGCTCTTTTGCCAATTTCACGCCGAGGTAAATAGCCGCCGCAATCAGCAGTGTATAAAGGAGATACGCCCACCACGTAAGATACCAGGGCGGCAGGACGATGACGGTGAGGGGGAGGGACGACTTCAACGCGAAGTGGTAGGTGCCCGGATAGAGGTTGTTGTAGGACGCAAAGCGGCGGGTGTCGTCCGCTTGCCGCCAATCTTTATCGAAGCCGTCCAATTTATACGCATACCGCTCTTGATTGGTATGGGCATAGTTCAGAGCGGCAAATTCAATCGTGAAATTGTTGCTGCTGTACGGTATTCGGAGCGTTTTTGTGTAGCCGGCAGCCTCGGTGGACACTTTTTTGCGGAGTTTGGGCGGCAGATTTTCCAGCGAGGTGTTGAACAGTTTGATGTCGGTGATGACCACGGGGGCGGCGAACTTGCGATTTTTCAGTTCGGCGGGGTTAAACGAGTTGTAGCCCTTGTGCCCACCGAAATACAGGCGACCGCCCGCAGCCTTGAAGGCGGCACCGCGATTGAAAGCGTTGTCTTGCAGCCCATCGGCGACCGTATAAATATGCGTCACCTCCGCCGCCAAACTCACCAACCCCGCATTGGTGCCCATAAACAGCGTGCCGGCATCGTCCTCTTCGATGCTGTAAACAATGTCGCCGGGCAGGTCGTAGTCTTGCTGCACGCCCACAAAGGCATCTTTTTCCCTGTCAAACAGGCTCAATCCACCGCCATTGCTACCCAGCCACAGGCGACTTTGACTGTCCTTGTAGATGACGTGGATGTTGTTGCTATTCACCTTTCCGGTAGCCGTTTGGTAGTGCCGGAAACTGATTATTTTGGATGTCATCGGGTCTTTTTTCACGCAAAACACGCCGTGTGCAGCCGTAGCGAGCCACATCGTTGCCGCGTCTTCCTCCGCCATGCCAACCACCGAATAGTGCTCGCCGGGGTTAGACGTTTGCCCCAAACTCGGATAAGAAATGCCCGTATTCGTCTGCGGATTATAGACGCCGATGCCATCTAACGTGCCCACCCACAGCAAGTTATTCGTATCTTCGTAAAGGTCAAACACACAATCATTCGCCAGCCACGGATATTGGGGATTTACGCGGATATTCTGCACCTTATTCGTCGGCGAAGCGGGGTCATAAACGAATATGCCTTGCCCATAAGTGGCTATCCAATAAGCATTTGTGCCGTTGAGTTGGATGGTCTTATAGACCGTGGAGGCGATGGGATTGTTTTGAAAGCCCGGATGGTCGGTCTCCAAGCCGTAACTGCCGATGCCCAGCCATTTGTTGCCCGCCTTGTCCACATAAATACTGCGCACCGAGTTGCTGGAGAGCCGTTTTTTGACTTCCTCCAGCGTATTCAACTCAAACGGCGCGGGGCGGGTGTTCACCGTGCTCACCCCGCCGCCCAGGGTGCCCAGCCACATCAAGCCCGACTTGTCGCGGAGGATGGAATTAACCTCATTGTAGGGCAGCGATTCGTTGGATTGGCTCGGGAGATGGTTGGTGAACGAGGCGGTGTTGTCTTTATTGTTCAGCACGCTCAAACCGCTTCGGGTGCCCACCCAAATCGCCTGTGTATTAAGGTCTTGCGCCAAAGCATAGACGATATTGTCCGACAAACTGCGCGGGTTGTTGCGGTCGTGACGGTAGTTTATGTACTTGACCTGCTGCGGGTTATACGGATTTTCCAACCGAAACAAGCCATAGTCCCAACTGCCTACCCAGATGTTATTGTCCCTGTCCTCAAAAATCACGTGTGCCGAATTGCCGGCATTGAGGCGGGGATAGTTCAAAAAACGCCCTTCGGCAGGGTTGTAGCGCGTGATGCCCTCACTCCACGTGCCTATCCAGATGTTGCCTTTGCTGTCTTCGACGAGCGATTTGATGTCGCCGGTCTGCAAGTTATGATGCGTGCTGTTATATCGTATAAACGAATCATTTTCAGCGACATACCTGTTTAGCCCGTTTGCCGTGCCCACCCACACCTGATTGTCGCGGGTAGCCAAAATCGCCTGTATATTAGCCCCTGACAGCCTTTTGGGGTCAATTTGTTTAATCTCGCCCGTGATTTTATTGAGCACATTCAAGCCGTTGCTCGTGCCAATCCACAAATGGTGGTTGTTGTCTTCCGCAATCGCCGTCAAACTGTTGCTCGACAGCAAGTTAGGTGTATAGAGATTGCTCTTATAGGTTTTCAGTTGGTGCCCATCGTAGCGGCACAAGCCATCGTGGGTAGCAATCCAGATATAGCCCTCCCTGTCCTGAAACACCTGCTTCACCTCATCGGTGGGCAAGCCGGTGAGCGTAGAAAGCCGGTGCGTAGAGTGCCAATTCTCCGCCTCAAGCCCCGCACAGGCTGCGAATGCAAATAAAATAGTGAGTAATGCGTTTTTCATACGGCAAAGTTACACATTTTCTCGAAAAAAAATTGTACCTTTGCGCCATTATTATATACATAAAAAAATAAACACAATGAAAAGGACAAATCAGTTATTGAATTTAGTGCTCGTGGCACTTCTTTCCGTTTCCTGCACCTCTAAAAAGGCGGAGACAAGTTCCGAATGGACAAATCTGTTGGACGAAAATCTCTCCCAATGGCGCATCTATCAGAAAGACATCGGGTATGACGTGAACGAGGAAAATGTTTTCTC
>BNTR01000144.1 GCA_025996755.1 Bacteroidia bacterium | reverse complement strand
TGTTTATTCAGAGGGCTTTAAGTCCGGCGAAAATATCGAGCATCAAATTAGACGAGTAGTTGATGACATCGATATTTTCGTTACACAATTCGCGGACGATGCCGTGGATGCGCGCGCCTTTCATACCCACGCAAGCCCCCACGGGGTCGATGCGGTCGTCATACGACTCCACAGCCACCTTGGCGCGCTCGCCGGGGATGCGGGCGATGCGCTTGATTGTAATAAGTCCGTCGTGTATTTCGGGCACTTCCAACTCAAAAAGCCGCTGCATAAACAGCGGGGAGGTGCGCGAAAGGATGATTTTCGGGCTGCCGTTCTGATTGTCTACGCTCACTACCACCGCGCGGCGGGCTTCGCCTTTGCGGAAAAAGTCGGTCGGGATTTGCTGCTCTTTCGGCAGCAGGAGTTCGTTGGCATCGTCGTCGAGCATCAACACCTCTTTTTTCCAGACCTGATAGACCTCGCCGATAACAATTTGACCGATTTGGTCTTTGTATTTCGAGAAAATGGAATCTTTTTGCAGTTCCAAAATCTTGGAAGCCAATGCCTGCCGCAGGTTGAGCACCGCGCGCCGTCCGAAGCCCGCAAAATCCACCGCATCGGTGATTTCTTCGCCCACTTCGTAGTCGGGGTCAATCTTTTGCGCCTCCGTCAGCGATATTTGCAGGTTGGAATCCTTCAACCGGTTGTCGGCAACCACCTTGCGGTTGCGCCAAATCTCGAAGTCGCCCTTGTCGGGGTTTATGATAATGGAATAATTCTCGTCCGAACCAAACATTTTGCTGATAACGTTGCGAAACGATTCCTCCAAGACGCTAATCAAAGTCGTCCTGTCCACATTTTTGTTCTCCTTGAAGTCCGCAAATGTTTCAATCATACTGGGTCCTTTAGTCCGTGCCATACTGTTTTTTTTGTCTGTTTAACTTAAATTTTTAATAAAAAAGAGAGACTGCCTGCCTCCCTCCTCCTAAATCCGCTGCAAATATACGGCATATATTTGAAATATGCAAATTTTTTTGCATTTTTTTTTAATTTTATGCAAAATTGTTGCTTTTTTGTGCCGCAATTAGGGTGCAGTATCCCATGGATAATGGGCGGTGGTGTCATAAGCCCAAAGCCCTCCCGTAAACCAAGCCTCTAATTTCTCCCCACTCATAGAATCTATATTTCTTGAGCCGTTCGAAAGCGCACCGGCTCTTACACTCTTCCCAATGGTAGCCGTATTGCCGAAGATGGCATTTGTGTTGGGAACACCTTGCTTAAGAAAGTGATTGCCTTCGACACCCCTCACATAAACACCTCCGCCATTGGTTGCACTATTGCCGGTGATTTCGCCGCCCATCAGGGTTGATACAGCACCCGGACCCTCTAAAGACACGCCGCCGCCGTAAGTGAGACTCAAATGCCCGCTGATTGTTCCGCCCCACATAACAAACATACCGTCTTTTCCTACATAGACTCCTCCGCCACTTCCGGCATTGCCACCATTGCCACTGATTGTTCCGCCAAACTGTGCGAATTGACGACTTTCTACGCGGACGCCACTCTTCGTATTGGCTCTTATCATACCGCCGTTCATCAGGAATTGATTTTGTACATAACCATCCCCTGTGGCAGCCGTATAGTAAACGCCATTTTGCTCATTGGCAGTGATTTCGCCGCCGTTCATCGTGAACGGACTGTTGGCTTGAACGCCATTCTTAACATTGTTGGCGATGAGGGCACTGCCCGACAGAGTAACCGTGCTGCTATCTGCCTCCACTCCGTTGCCTCCATTGCTGCGGATTTCGCCGCCGTCCATCGTGAATACGCTTCTGCGTTTGAGATAGACACCGTGACTGTCATTATTGGATATGTCGGCGGTGTTTTTCATGACCACCGTGCTGCTATCGGCATGTACGCCAAAGCCATTGGTGGTGCCCTTGTTGCTGTTGATTGTTCCGCCCCGCAGTTCAAACAGACTGTTGTTGGCGAGGTAAACCCCACTGATGTTGGTGGTGGTGCCGCCCGTGATTGTTGCCCCGTCCAGATAGACCGTAGCACTGTCGGCATATACAGCACCACCGTTTTTGTTTGACTGCCCTTTGCCGCCGCTCAGGGTGAGATTGGAGCCTAATGTTACGGTATTGCCGTTGGTAATAGACACCACGCTGGCATAACTGGCTGTAGAAGCCATCGTGAGCGTCGCCCCTGTGGTGGAGCCTTGGATGAGGATTGGCGGGTATGCAGGCTCTTTTACACCTGCTACAAGGTTGTAAGCACTTATATCCACCATGTTCTTGCTGGAAGTGGTGTGATTTAAGACTCCCGAAGCGATGATGGTAGCCGGCGTATTAAGTGGCCAACTGTCGCCGTTTATAACAGTATGCAGTTCATATATCCTCTTGATTGAGGATAAGACAGAATCCATTGTGGCGAGAGGGACATTTTCATAGAATCCGGAGTTATTTCTGTGCCCCGCAGGAGCCGGTGCAACGTACCACTCGATGGGCAGATACACGTGTATTGGCACGTCAATGGTGTAAGACACGCCGTTGCTGCTTTTTCCTTTCACGGTAACCCGTGTTGTATCGGTGCTGCCGGTAACTTTTTGTCCTGTTACATACCATTCGCCGGTGGCGGCATTTTTGCTTACCGTTGCTATTGCCGTTCTGCCTACCTCACAACTTTCTATCGTGATTCCGTCGGGAATGAGCAGTTTCTTTTCCGTAAGGAACACCTCTTCGGGCACAAAAACCGCCGGTGGCTGGTCGATGCGGATATATGCCTTCACGTCGGCAAATTTGAGCGGTGGTGTTCTATCATCATCGCCGAAAGTGATTACAACAATTCCCTTTCGAGATGTAGTAACAAACCGCAATTCTGTTTCTGTGACCTGATTATCCCGTCCCCCGCTCGTGCCGATTTTAATATCGCCACCGCCTAATATCTCGGCTCCTGTTACGTTTATAATTCGCCACCGGGCATTACTCTTGACTTTAAACACGTGTATTTCGTCGCCCGAATCATAAGGGTCATCCGGAAGATAGGAATCCTCCAAGCCGGTCGTCAGCAAAGCATAATTTATCTGTCGCAGAATGATGGATTCCGATTTGAAGCCGCCGAGACCGGTATAAATAAAGAAATTGACCTGTGACAGTTTTTCGAGAAATGGCGGCTCCGGCGCGGCATTTATCTCTGCCTCCAAGAGTGCAGGTGGTTTGATGGTAAACGTTTGTGTGCCCGGTGTGCCATTAGCGGTTCCTTGGGTCATCGTCCGACCTCCCCGAGTGGGGGAAGTGGTGAAAAGAGGAAGACCCAAACTATCCGGCGATGTCGTGCCAAAGTTGAACTTGTCCGAACCTCCAATACGGGTGATAAGACATTCGCCATCTTTCGGTTTCCAATTGACCTTGAACTGTTGTGCGGCAGGGGCGTCGGTTGGCGAATTGGCATTGGCGTTAAAGGTCAGTTCCCGAATGTCTTTGTCGTATATGTCGGTGATAGTCAGGCGACCCAATTGCATATTGCTCTGCCGGACAAGCACTTGCGCGGAGATGCTGCCGGCACTGATATAGACTGTAGCCAAACGCGGGGTGCCGCTATTCGCTGTTACTGCCAGACGGATGGTTTTTTCCTCATTCGGATATCCGCGGTCCGATGTTCCGGCATAGATGTCGGTATAGAGCCATTTTTGGGATGCCGGCGTGCCCGGGGCGGTCATGTTAATCCGCGGGCTTGTCATCATATCCATAATGGAATCTACCTGCCAACCATCCGGATAGGTAGTAAAAATGGTCAATTTGTTTTCCAAATCGGTGAGACCGTAGGCACTGCTGTCGAAGTTGTACTCCAACTCAGAAAGGGATAGCCTGTATGGTCCGTCGGTAAACACATTGTTAAGCGCGGTTTCATCCCACGGAAGCACCGTCGCATCAATGTTTCCAAGTTTGGTGCTGAATGCCTCATCGGGCGTAGGTGCTCCAAATCCGGTGATGTTCGTCACAGTAACCGTGTATTCTCGATTTCGTAAAATATCCAAATACTTATCGGCACTATAATCTTTGAAATCCACACGATAATACGATTTAGCATCATCAGCAGCACTGTTCACAATGCCCAATACCAAACAAGTCTGATTGAGAAAGTCGTCCGGTCCAGCAAACTTGCTGTTGTCCGACTCGAAGAGGAAAATTGCACCATCCGAGCTCTTATCCGTTGTTGTGATTGCACTGCCCGAATAGTGCAATGCCCGCGCATTTGCGCCTATGCCGTTGCCTATGTCACTGCTGGAAGTGCCTCTTTTAATGGCATCGTTCGGAATAGTGGCTTTTATAGCCCTTTGGTCACCACTAACTGGAGTCTCCCATGCATCCGTCCTGGGAACGACAGACCCTCTGTCATACGTGTTGTAAACGTATATATCCTTTAATTTATACACAGATTGAAGCGGCGTTCCCACCATCTTTACATTCACCCTGGCTAACATACGATACAATTTGAGTTCCAGCGTCGGTATGGGGTATTGGTTAGACCCCACAATCGTTGGTTTCAGCTTGTCGAAATCAACCTCCTTCTCGCCCCACATCGGGATGGTGGAGCCTTGTGTAAGCCCTATAGAGGCACCCTGCTCCGCAGGTATTTCATAGGGATTATAATTGATAAGCAAATCCGCAAGGTCACTCTTTGGGAAGCCCGAATATAGATTTGCCGCACCCACAATATCTTTAGCATTGGCAAGTATCACCAACGACAAGTTGCTGCCCGTAACCATACTTTCAACGGTAAAAGATATAAGGTTACCGGTTTGTTTGGTGATAGCGGACTCGTCAATCTCCTTTTTTTCTATGTACTCCCCTCCAGCATCGAAAACCAATATCTGTATGTTTTTCACAGTAAGCTGGTCGGTAGTCGTCATTGCATAAGTCGCAGTCGCAGGACCGAGAGAGGGAACGCTCAACGAAAAAGCGATTTCTTTCCTTATATAACTCGTTTCTGTGCGGTCGGAACTGGTCAATAAACACGACGACAAACCTGCTACTCCCCCCAAGAGGGTAAGTAGCAGCACTTGTCTGAGTCCTTTTATCGTTGTCTTCATTATCTTTCTTACGTGCGACTTTCGAGGCACAAAGGTAGGTGTTTTTTTTTAATCTACCAAATTATTTCAATTTTTGAAAAAAATCGTTGCCCTTGTCGTCCACGAGGATGAAGGCGGGGAAATCTTCGACTTCGATTTTCCAAATCGCCTCCATGCCGAGTTCGGGATAGGCGAGGCATTCGATGCTTTTGATGTTGTTTTGCGCCAAAATCGCTGCCGGTCCGCCGATGGAGCCGAGGTAGAAGCCGCCGTGTTTGTGGCAGGCATCTGTCACCTGTTGGCTGCGGTTGCCTTTGGCGAGCATCACCATGCTGCCGCCGCGCGACTGGAACAAATCGACGTAGGAGTCCATCCGCCCCGCCGTGGTCGGTCCCATCGAGCCGCAGGCGTAGCCTGTGGGCGTTTTTGCCGGACCGGCGTAGTAGATGGGATGGTCTTTGATGTATTGCGGGAGGTCTTCGCCCTTGTCCAACAGTTCTTTGAGTTTGGCGTGGGCGATGTCGCGCCCCACCACGATGGTGCCATTCAGCGACAGGCGCGTGGAAACGGGATATTTAGTCAAATCAGCCAAAATCTCCTTCATCGGGCGATTGAGGTTGATGCGCACCACATCGCCTTCGCCCGCATTGCGCAGTGCTTCGGGGATGTATTTGGCGGGGTGGTCTTCGAGTTTCTCCACCCAGATGCCGTCTTTGTTGATTTTCGCCTTGATGTTGCGGTCGGCAGAGCAGGAAACAGCCATGCCCACCGGACAGGAGGCACCGTGACGCGGCAGGCGGACAATCCGAATGTCGTGCGCAAGGTATTTGCCGCCGAATTGTGCACCCAAACCGATTTCTTGCGCCGCTTTCAGCATCTTCGCTTCCAGTTCGAGGTCGCGGAATGCCTGACCGCCGTCGTTGCCGCTCGTGGGCAATGTGTCGTAATATTTCGTGGAGGCAATTTTCACCGTTTTGAGGCAGGCACCAACCTCCCTGCGCAGATTGATGTGCAGGCGATTGACGGCGCGGAATATAAATTCCTCTGCATCGCCAAAGGGGGCGGCTCGTCTAACAAGACGTACCTGTTTCAGGAAACAAAAGCCCTGCTCAACCCGCAGACGCTCGAAAAATTTCTGCTCGAAAAGATGAA
>BNTR01000143.1 GCA_025996755.1 Bacteroidia bacterium | reverse complement strand
CTCAAAAAAGACACATTGGCGTATTCAGAAACAATTATTACGCCTGACAAAAATCACAATCTCGTTACGGTGCCGGATTTGCCTTTCCGTATCGGAGTTCGACAGTTAGATATTGAGGCATACCCTTCTCGTCCGTTCTATATGCTTGATTTCGACGATTATAAAATTGAAGACCGCGTAAGAGGGCGACTCGATGATGAGCCAACGCAAGAAGAAGTAAGGCAAGGCATTGAAGACGAAAAAGAAAAAATCCGCCGAGGGTTGCCACTCAAAGTTACGATAGAACGCGATATGAACGACGATATTGAGAAACTGAATTTAGTAGAAATTACCGACAAAGACGGCAATACATTAAAAACTAAATTTTTCACTCTTCAAGTTCAAAGCATGAGCGAGCCGGAGAACTTTTGGCTTGATTCGGGGATTTTCTCGTTAAATATTAACAACTCAAACAATTAAGGAGGACGCAACAATGGAAAAAAATATACAAAAACAACTCGAAATAATAGAAAAATCCAACGCTTGGATTCGTAATTCGTTGGAAGGCAACAAGCAAAAAGATGCTTACCGCAATATGGTAAATTGTCGCCGCGAATTGAACAAGAAAAAATTTGCGTTGGAAGACAATCCTGCTGCCGCAGTGTTTGGAGACAGTCAGGTCGGAAAATCATATTTAATAGATGCTTTGTTATGTGACCAGGGCAATACATTTAGCATTACCGATAATGATGGTACTGTTTATGGGTTTAAAAAAGATATGAATCCGATAGGCGGTGGCTCTGAATCAACAATTTTGGTGTCGCGTTTTTCTACCAAATACAAACCGATTAATCTAAAGTATCCGATAAAAGCCAAACTTTTATCGCCTGCTGATTTAGTATTGGTTCTTTGTGATAGTTATTACAACGATATTAAAGGCTCACGCGATTCAATGCTACAAAGAGAAGATATTGACACTGAGGTTCAAGAAATGAAAAATAAATGGCAAGACCGTAATATACAGCAGAATGTATTCGAAGAAGATGATGTATTAGATATTCAGGAGTATGTTTGCGGCAATTTCGAAACGAAAGCCGTAAATTTATCAGATTATTTTTTCAAAGAAATTTCGCTGTTGATAGCCAAAGTTCAACCTGAGGAATGGAAAGATATTTTTTCGTTGCTGTGGAATAAAAATGAAAAATTTACAAGGCTGTTTTCAAATTTGATTAGTGAATATAGCAAACTTAATTTTACTGATACTCTATATTTGCCTCTTGAAGCTGTATTGTATAAACACGGAACTTTGCTTGATGTAACTCGTATTAAAGAACTTTATGAAACAAAAACACCAGAACAGATAGAAAAGACAAAAAAGACAGTAACAGAATATAAAGAAACCACAGATGCACTTATTATTGAAAATACTATAGAGAGGGAAAAAAAATCCATCTCAAAATCTTATTTGTGTGCACTATCGGCAGAATTAATTTTCAGTTTGCCCGAAAGTTTGCAGACAAATAAACCGTTTTTGATTAAAACTGATTTACTTGATTTTCCCGGTGCAAGAGCAAGAAAAACCACACCTGAAGATGATATTGTTGAAAATGGAATGAGTGAGCTTCTTATTCGTGGCAAAGTGGCTTATCTGTTTAATAAGTATTCTAATTTTGAGAAAATTAATATCTTACTTTTTTGTGCAAAACACACGCAACCTGAAGAAAGAACTATGCCACAAATTCTTGCTCCATTGGTTAAAAAGATTATCGGCAAGGACCCTCAAAGTAGAGAAGAATTTATCCAAAAATCAAAGATATCACCATTGTTTATCATTGGTACATTTTTCAATGAAAACTTGAAACGCCTGCCTGCCGACAATAAAGATGATGGTGGTTCCTCTTTGAATTACCGATGGTTTCAACGCTTCGACAGTACTTTAGCAGCAGAATTGATTGATACAGAAACATATGATTGGTTTAAAAATTGGACTGTTTCTGACCCTAACTTTCGAAATATCTTCTTGTTACGGGATTATGAATATTCCACAGATATTTTTGAAGGTTTTTCTAAAACAACTTTAAAAGAATCAGATAAAAAACCCGACCCCGAAGACTATCCAGGTTTTAGTGACAAACTCCGCCAATCCTTTCTTGACTACGACTTCGTTAAACGTCATTTTCCTGAACCTCAATCCGAATCGTGGGATGCGGCGGCAGATATGAACAAAGACGGAACAGATTTGATTATTAAAAAACTCACGATTGCGGCGGAGAATATTATCCCTGCGCGAATGGCAAAAATGCGTGCAGAACTTGACGAGATTTCGCAAACTATTCTTGCCGAACTGCAAAAACACTTTCACGACGACGATAAAGATAAGAACTTGCAAAAGGCAAAAAATATGGCAGGCGATATTCAGCGCAAGTTGGACATTGCTTTCAGTGCCGATGGTATTAAACGGTATGGACAAATGATGAAAGAGTTTATGCTCGATGAGGGTACCGTGCTTAAACTTTTTCGCGAAAAAGTAGATGATATAGGATACCGCGGTGTGGTAAATGAGGATGTGTACAACCTTTATCGGATAAGAGTTCCTGTTGAAAAAGACGATACTAAGGACAAATATTTTGAGCGTTTGTGTGTTGCATACGAGAAAACAACCGAAGAACGAAAAGCAGAATTTCGTGCCGAACTCGAAGCAGAAGAAATTGATTTAGAAAAACTTATTAAAGGTAATTCGGATTTGATTAATGACAATGCGCAGCAGTTGGCAAAGGCATTGCTCGAATTTTGGTTTAAATCTTTGGACGACAAGCCTCTTATTCAACAAATTTTGGGACAGGATGCCTCTTTGGGCAATATCAAAGATATGTACAAAACGCTGTTTGGTGAGAAACAGTTGAAATTGTCAGACGAAATTGCAGAAAAAATTCGCCATCATGTCAAAACCGATTCTCCTTACGAGATTGTTGCCGACATTTCCACCGAACTTCTAAATAAATGTATCAATACCGTTGGTTTTGAATATCTTGACGAATCGGAAATCAACGAATTGAGACAGGCAAACGAGAAAAATAATTTATGTTTGATTTTGGATAATAACACCAATCCGACTGAAAATTCGCTCGAAGAACTCTTTACAAAAATAGAAAATCAGACAAAAATTATGACCGAACAGCCCGAAGAAATGAAATCGTTGCCAAGTTATCGAAATTATCTTGCTTGGAGCAACCGCTTGAAAGTAGGCTTTGTTTCCGTTTGCGATATTCCAAACTTCGATTTAACGGCAAATGCTAATTTGGGTAAAATTATGGAAGAATGTAAAAACATAAAATACTGACAGTTATGGCAACAGTAGATAAACACGAACTCCTTTTTAGCACTGCTTTGAAATATTTCAAAGCAGTGCAGTTGATTGGCGGAAAATCAATTTTCGACAGATATAAAATTGCCAATACAAGCATTATTGGCAAATATATTGACGAAAAATACCGATTTTTTTTGGCATATCCTGTAAAAGAAGGCGACAAAATTGAGTTTCACGGAATAAAAGCGAGAAGTAGTAATGAGCCGCAAATTTTAGCCGACCTGCAAGGTGATGATGCAACAAAGTATCAAACCCTCAAAATTGAAACATTACAACATTATCAAAACAAAATTGATGAACTCAAAAATGCGGGAGAAACCACAAAGGCGGAGTTTTTGAAAGATGCGATAAAATCCGTTGATGACCGCTTTGTATTTTGTTATGATGACAAAGTCGTTCTCGGAGCTTGGGGTATGCAAATGCGAGAAAATGTGCGCGAAGACATTACCGAAATCCGTAAATCTCCAAAACCACCAAAATCACCACCAGATAAACCCGAAACGCCGTCCGACGACCCCGGTGTTGTTACATCAACATTTACTGTGTCTTTTAATGCCGGAGAACATGGAATTCTCAACGGAAAAAGTTTTCTTACCAAAGAGGCAAATTCCTGTCTTGGCGATAATGAGATTCCACAAGTGGTGCCGAAAGATGGCTATGAATTTGCATATTGGAGTGAAACCCCGAACGGCTATCAAGTATCAGATAATAAAGAATTTACAGCACAATATCGTCCACATACAGTTGTTCCTCCGGTTCCTACACATGTCCCTTGGTGGAAGCGTTTTTGGGCTTGGCTTTGTGCATTGTTTGCAGGCAAAGGGTGCCTAAAATGGCTGCTGTGGCTGCTTTTGTTACTGCTTCTTTTATTTTTATTCTTTTGGCTGTTTAGAAATTGCAACGGGTTCCGCGGAATCTCATTGTCGCACGGCGCACCTATTTCTTTTCCAATAGCCGACAAGCCTTGGATTGGCAACGACCCCAACGCAGGCAAAGGTGG
Source organism: Bacteroidia bacterium (assembly GCA_025996755.1). GTDB lineage: Bacteria > Bacteroidota > Bacteroidia > Bacteroidales > Azobacteroidaceae > Azobacteroides. Next base: position 1,862 of record BNTR01000143.1, on the reverse strand, counting down.
CATTTACAACCCCGGCGACCCTTACACGCCTGCGCCAACGCCTCCGGATTATGATGATGTGTTGCCGCCCATGCAAGGTGTGTTGCCGCCTATGCAAGGTGCGCTTCCACCCACGCAAGGTGCACTTCCACCTGCGCCGGGTGTGCTTCCGCCTGCGCCGGGCGTGCTGCCTCCGATAGAAGATGACCCTGATATTATCCCCGGCAATCCGTCTGTTATTGCCAATCGGTTGAATATCCTGATGGAAAATGAGGATAAATCCATTCTGGATTTGGCACAGAATTTCAAGGCAAAATATCCGGACGAGAAATATAAAATTGTGTATTACGATGATGTGGTAAAGCGCATGCAAATTGACATTCCGCGAGAGGAACGCGAACAGTTGAAGCAGGAAATTCCGGGTAAGTTTGCCCCCGAATACGAACTCTTCGTGTTTGATGAGGCTCTTTTTGAAACGAGCTATATGCCCACCGACCCCGCGTTTGCCAGCAGCGACAAAACGTGGTATCTGGATGCCATACGTGCACCTCAAGCATGGGACATTACGCGCGGCTCGCCGAAACTTACTGTTGCCATTGTTGATAATGGCTTCACCCTGACACACCCCGAATTGAGCAGCAAGGTGGTGATGCCCTATAATGTGTGGAAACATTCATCGGAAGTTTTCCCACAGCAGGTGGTTGACCACGGCACACATGTTGCCGGAACAGCATTAGCCATTGCCAACAACGGCAAAGGCATGTGCGGTATTGCCCCCGAATGTAAATTTATGCCCATTCAGGTGGCAGATGCTCGCGGGGTGATGACAACCACTTCGGTGTTGGACGGTGTTTTATACGCATTGTATCAAGGAGCCGATGTGGTGAATGTGTCGTTGGGAGCGCAATTTAAGGGACTTGACCAATATTCCAAAAGTGAACAGGAGGATTTGATACGCAATCATTTCAAAGAGGAAGAACGGCTATGGCGCGAAATTATGCGCATTGCTGCCAAGCACAACGCAACTGTTGTGATAGCTGCCGGCAACGATAACGTTTTGGCGGGTATTGACCCCATGCAACGCCCCGAACTTTTTGTTTCCGTTGCGGCGGTAGATAGGGACAACCGGAATGTTGGCAAAACCGGATTTAGCAACTACGGCTCTTACTCCACCGTTTCCGCCCCCGGCGTCGAGATTTACAGTTCGGTGGGTGCCGGCGACTATCAAATGATGGACGGCACAAGTATGGCGGCACCGATTGTGACGGGAGCCATTGCGCTGATGAAAAGTTTGAACGACACGCTCACCACCAAACAAATTATTTGCATCCTGCAAGGCACCGGTTTACCGGCGCAAGGCAATATCGGCAACTTAATTCAACTCGACAAAGCATTGCAAAAAGTGAAATCGGGACAAACTGTTGATTGCAAGGCTACGCCTACACCTTCAACCGGCGATGTTCAGGTGCTTTTGAGTTGGAACAACTACAACGATTTGGATTTAATCTGTACAGACCCGCAGGGTGCTTCCGTTTGGTATAAAAACAAAAGAGTGCCAAGTGGCGGGCAACTCGAAATTGATATGAATGTGGAATACCCCGACAGCAAAACGCCCATTGAAAACATCTATTGGGCACAGGGCGGCGCACCCGGCGGAACATACAATGTTTATCTCCGATATTTCAAAAAGCACGAATCCAACATTGATGAAACGCCCTATACCATAAAAGTGAAACATGGCGAAAAAACAGATGAATATCAAGGAGTTATCAAAAAAGCAGACAACACAATCAACATTTGCACTTTCACTCTGGGCGATGGCGACAGTGGTAACCCGCCGCCGCCGACAGCCAACCGCCGCTCGCAGTTGGAACAGGAACGCG
>BNTR01000142.1 GCA_025996755.1 Bacteroidia bacterium | reverse complement strand
CGGTAGGGCGAATCCGTGCCCGCTTGCGTGGGCGTGCCCTTTTGCTTCGCGATGTCTTCAGACGATTGCTCGTCCACGTAGGCTTTGCCCTCTTTGATGAGGGCAACGGCAAAATCCCACAATTTTTGGAAATAATCGGAGGCAAAATAGATGTTTTTCCAACTGAAACCCAACCATTGGATGTCCTCCTTGATGGCATCCACATACTCCACGTCCTCTTTCGACGGGTTGGTGTCGTCGAAGCGCAGATTGCACACGCCGCTGTATTTCTGGGCGATACCAAAATCCATACAGATGGCTTTGGCGTGCCCGATATGGAGGTAGCCGTTGGGTTCGGGCGGGAAGCGCGTCTGCACGCGATTGCTGTTTTTGCCCGCTTCCAAGTCCTCTTTCACATACGTCTCAATAAAATTGAGGCTTTTTTCACTTTCGATAGCCATAATTGCGTTTTTTTTGACCGCAAAGGTACAAATTTTTCTGATAAATAATCATTCTGAGAAAAGCACATTATACACCACAAAGCGGTCATTATCTTGCTTGCCGCGACTGTTCAATTCAAATGAAACTTTGTTGTCGCTCTCTCGTATGATTTGGCGCGGAACCGGTATTATATAGTATTGCCTGCTGCGGCTGTCGCCGGTTTGTTTGTAAATTTCGCCGGTGGCTCGCGGGATGGCAGACTTGTTGCCGTTGATTGTGACCATCATTTCATTTTCGCGCGTGATTCCTTCTACATCCAAAGCCATCTGCACGTCAGAATTTCCCGGTGGAAATTGCACCGTGTAAGGAAACGAGCTTGGGCTCTCAGAACTGACTGATTCAAACATTGCTGCCGGTTGAGTAATCGGACGCTCTTTGTTCCACGAGAAAACCGATATATATTTGTTGCTCATATTGAACTCAAAACGCATATTCTGAAGCACATAATCCTTCGTTTCGGGGTCAGAGTGTGGATTGTTGGCATTGAAATAATAGTCTGCAACAAACCAAACGCGGTCGTTATCCTGCAACAATTTTGCCAAACCTTGCGTGGACGCGGCATTAGGATGAATGGTATCGACCGGCAAATTTTCGTATTGATACTTTGCCGGATTGTAAAATCGCTGCCGAAAGGAATGCGCATCGCGCCCCAAATAAAAATTCAGGTGAACGGGCATCGTGCTGAGCAACACGTCATTTTCGCCCAATTGCGGTTTGAGGTTATTCAAGGTTGCTTTCCAATAGGGGAAATACAAATTTGATAATGCTCTTGGAGCAACTTGTCCGTGTTTAAGATGAGTTACCATTGTAAACGATTGCTTAATCGGCGTAAGAAAAATGAGCACCACGAGCAATAAATAGACCAATGACTCTGCTTTCTTCGGATATTTCCGCTTTATCCAAACAACGATTTCATAGAACATCACGGCAATGGCAATCAGGAAAAACGGATAAAGATAGACGATGTAACGCGGAAGAAACGGTTCGCGATAGATAAAACTCATCAGAAAGAACAGCACAGCAGACAGGGAAAAATTGAGAAGCGCACTTTTTTTGAAGCGAAAAAATGCCCATACAAAACCAATAATGCCTGCTATCCAAAGTAGTGGATAATCCGTCTGCGGCACCGCCAAATATAAATGGAATGTTTTATACGGCTCGGTTTCCATCAAGGCTTTAAGCCGGTCTAATTCCGGCAAAAAGTTCCAATAGTTTTCCGGAAACAAAATGAAAAGGAATATTTTGAGGAAACTTTGAAATGCAGGCACAAAAGTCATCGCACAAAAAAATACAAAACCATAAGTGATAATCGCATTGAGCGACAAAAAGTTGCATTCCTTTCGATACAGACGAACCAAAAACAGCACGAAATGATAAAACCCAATCGAATAGATGACCAAAAAAGTCATCTGATTGGAAATCAATGACAACAAAAGCAAAACAACAGTAAGCCCCAAATTTTTAGGCGTACATCTCAAATAGTCAAAAAACTTGTTTTTTATCGGTTTCCATTCGTTTTTCACATCCATAGTTTTACCCAAATACAGGGCAAACAGCAAAAAGAAAAACACGAAAATTGCATAAAAACGGGCAATACGTGACAAAAAAACGTGGTACTGCGAAAACGTAAGTAAAACGGCGGCAAACAAACCTATATAGCGGTTGAAATACTTTTTGCCAAACCAATAAATTAGCGGAATAGTGAGCGTTCCGAACACGACACTCGGAAATCGCGCCCAAAATTCGTTGACGGCAAAGAGTTTGAAAAGCGGAATGACAAACATTGTGTATAAAATACCATTGTTGTCTGCCCCCCAAAGTGGCTGTTCGGGAAACGAACTCGCCCCATTGACGTGAATATACTCGTCCACCCACAGCGTGAGATACCCCACATTCAACACTCGCAACACAAACGCAATAAGCGTCAACGCCAACAAAACCAGCGTGTAATCATCAAACTCAAACGATTTAATCTTGTACTTTTTCATCTTATATAAATTTCTATTTATTCAAATTTCGGGCGCAAAGTTATGAAAAAATTGGTGGATAAAAAAATTATGAGTACCTTTGCGCCATAAAAACAAAAACAATGAAATCTACATTGGTTATCAAAAGAGGACGCGACGGCTACTACATTGGGCAATTGAAGGAACTGCCCGCGGTGTTTACACAGGGGCTTAGCATTGACGAGGTGAAGGAAAATATTGCCGATGTTTTGGAAATGTATTTGGAAGACCTCCGAGAATGTTACAATCCGCAGGGCGAAATGCTTGAAGAAGCCGAAATGGTATTTTAGGAACACTCATATTAAAATGAAACGAACAAAATTCATCCAATTCCTTAATTCCCATAACTGCGGCTTTGTGAAACACGGTGCAAAGCACGATAAATATATGAATCACAACAACGGCAAAAGAACAATGGTACCACGCCATCCCGATATTGATTCTGATTTATGTGTGCTAATATGCAAGCAACTTGATATACCTAAACCGCCTGCATAAGTCCAATTTGGGTGTATACAAAAAAATAATATCGAAAATATAGTTTCAAACCAAAAATTTTTTGTACCTTTGCGCCAAAATTTGAATTTTTACGAAAAGCAAATGAAGAAATATACTCTTTTGAATAACATCTGCGGATGGGTGGTGTTCGCTGTAGCGGCGATTGTGTATCTGTTGACGATTGAGCCGACGGCGAGTTTTTGGGATTGTAGCGAGTTTATCTCGTCGGCGTTTAAGTTGGAGGTGGGGCACCCGCCCGGTGCTCCGGTGTTTATGCTTGTGGGCAATCTTATGTCGCATTTTGCGTCCGATGCGGCGCACGTGTCGATATGGCTGAATGCCTTGTCGGCGATTTTCAGTGCGCTCACGATTTTGTTTCTCTTCTGGACGATTACGCACCTTGTGCGACGGATTACGGTTTCCACTAAATCGCCGGAAATGACTACTGCACAGTTGATTACCATCTTGGGCGCAGGCGCAGTGGGTGCGCTGGCTTATACTTTTTCGGACACGTTTTGGTTTTCGGCAGTGGAAGGCGAGGTCTATGCGTTTTCTTCGCTGATGACTGCGCTGGTGTTTTGGCTCGTGCTGAAATGGGAGGATGTTGCCAACGAGCCGCAAGCCGGACGTTGGCTCATTTTGATTGCCTATCTGATGGGCATTTCGATTGGTATTCACTTGCTTAACTTGCTGTGTATCCCGGCGATAGTGTTGGTATATTATTTTCGCAAGACACACAATCCTACTTGGAAAGGTATTGCCGGTGCGTTGCTGGTTTCGTTCGGCATTCTGGCGGCGGTGCTCTACGGACTGGTGCAGGGCTTGGTGAAAGTGGCGGGGGTGTTTGAACTGTTCTTCGTCAATACGCTGCATCTGCCCTATAACAGTGGTTTGTTTTTCTATCTGCTGCTCATCATTGGCATTTTGGCTTATGGCATTTGGGCAAGTATGAAGGCATCCGATAATTCCAAACAGCTCCAACCCTCAAAAATTGCCTTTATCGCGGCGGTGGCACTGCTGGGGCTGCCTTTTATGGGCAGCGGCGTGTGGCTGGGCATTTTGTTGATTATTGCCCTGTGTGGCTATCTGTTTATATCGAAAAAAGTTAGCCCTGTTGCTTTGAACTCGATTTTGGTTGGGTTGCTGGTGATGACGATTGGCTATTCGTCGTATGCGCTGATTATGATTAGGGCAACTTCCAACACGCCTATCAATCAAAATGCGCCGCAGGACATTTTTACGATACGTGACTATTTGAGCCGCGAGCAATACGGCTCAACACCGCTGTTTTATGGACAAACCTTCGTGGGAGAGCCTCTACGCAATGCTCAGGGCGAAGTTGTGTACAAAGACAAAGGTCCCGTTTACGCGCGCATACCGAAAAAAGATGCCTCCGAGCCTGACCGGTATTACGAAGCAAACCGCCGCACGGAAGTGGTTTATATCGACAAACTGAACACTTTTTTCCCGCGCATGTTCAGCAACAAAGCCGAACACGTGCAGGGCTATAAGAATTGGTCGAACTTCAAAGGCGAAAAAGTGCGCATCCCGGAAGTGCAGCAGGATGGCTCGATGGGGTCAAGAGTGGTCGAAAAGCCCACCTTTGGCGAAAATCTGCGCTATTTCTTTTCCTATCAGGTGAATTTTATGTACTGGCGATATTTTATGTGGAATTTCGCCGGCAGACAAAACGATATACAGGGTCACGGCGAGGTGTCTAACGGCAATTGGATTTCCGGAATACCGTTTTTGGATGCGCCGCGCGTGGGTCCGCAAAATGAACAGCCCAATTTCATTGTCAAAAACAAGGGGCACAATGTCTTCTATATGTTGCCGTTGCTGCTGGGGTTGCTCGGTATTTTTGTACAAATACGGTCGGGTAAAAACGGCTCACAGCAGTTCTGGGTATGCTTCTTCCTGTTCTTTATGACGGGTTTGGCAATCCTGCTTTACCTCAATCAGCAGCCCTATCAGCCTCGTGAGCGCGATTATGCGTATGCCGGCTCGTTCTATGCCTTTTGCATTTGGATTGGCATCGGCGTGGTGGGCATCGTGAAGGGCTTGGAAAAATTAAATCTGGCGAAAAATCACTCGGCAATTATTGCAAGCGTGCTGGCACTGCTTATCCCTATACAAATGGTGTCGCAGACGTGGAACGACCACGACCGCTCCAACCGCTTCGTGGCACGCGATTTGGGTATGAATTACCTGACGACGTGCGAACCTAACGCCGTCATTTTTACCAATGGCGACAACGACACATTCCCGCTGTGGTATGCCCAAGAGGTGGAAGGCTACCGCACAGACGTGCGCGTCTGCAATCTGAGTTATCTGCAAACGGATTGGTATATCGACCAAATGAAATCGCAGGCTTATGAATCCACCCCGTTGCCCATCGACTGGAAACGCTGGGAATATGTGAACGGCAAACACGATGCGGTTGCCCTGATACCATGGGATTCCAAAAGTTGGACGGCAGAAAATGCCCTCAATCGGGTCAAATCGGAAGACCCGCGGACGAAAAACATACCGGGCTACGGAAAGATGGACAATATCCCAACCAAGACGCTCATTTTCCCCGTGGATACCGCCGCTGCGCGTGCATCGGGTGTGGTGAGCGCAAAATACCATCTCGCCATTCAGCCGGCGATGGTGCTCGATTTAAATTCCAAACACTATCTGGGCAAGCAGGAATTGATGGTCATTGATATGCTGAAAAACAATACCGATTGGAAGCGACCCATCTATTTTAGTGCCACCGTTGGCGACGAAGGCTATGTGAATTTACAAAAATATTTCCGTCAAGACGGTATGGCATACCGCGTAGTGCCGGTGGAAATGAATAAGAGTATGGATTCCGACATTTGCTACGACAACATGATGCACAAGTATGTATGGGGCAATATGGATAAAAAGGAACTGTATATGGACGAAAACAGCAGCCGTCTGGCGCGCACATTTCGCATCACGTTTGGGCAATTGGCAATGACCCTTGCCCGCGAAGGCGATGCAGAACGGGTGGAAGCCGTCGTCAATCGCTGTCTGGAGGTTATCCCCGACAGAAACGTGCCGCTCGACTACTATTCATCTGCCGATTTGGCTGATGCCCTGGCACTGGTGGGCAACACAGAAAAAGCCATCGAACTCTACGCGACAATGGCGGACATTATGGAACGCGAATTGCATTGGTATAACCGCCTGAATGCCAACCATTACGGCTCCGTTTTCAACGACGTGCGCAGAGATTTGGCAGCCTTGCAATCCATCCTTGGCTATTTTCAAGAAAATGCTCCCGAC
>BNTR01000141.1 GCA_025996755.1 Bacteroidia bacterium | reverse complement strand
CTGCGGCTCTGTTGTATGTAAACCCGACGGCAGTGGATGCTACCCCGCTGGTTAAAAAGAAGTTGGGACTATAAACGCACCCATCGGCATATTCGATTCGGGCTACGGCGGTCTCACCATCTTTGAGAAAATCCGGCAACGGATGCCACAGTACGACTATCTGTATCTGGGCGACAACGCACGCGCCCCCTACGGTTCGCGCTCGTTTGAGGTGGTTTACGAATTTACGCTACAGGCAGTTCGCAGGCTCTTCGACGACGGCTGTCCGCTGGTGATTTTGGCGTGCAACACCGCGTCGGCAAAAGCATTACGCACGATTCAGCAGCGCGACCTGCCGCTGCTGGACGTGCGCAAGCGCGTCTTAGGGATTATCCGCCCAACGGTGGAAGCGGTGGGCAACCTCACGCACACACGCCACGTGGGCGTATTCGCCACCCCCGGCACCATCCAATCCGAATCCTACCCGCTGGAAGTGAACAAACTCTTCCCCGACATCGTGGTCACAGGCGAAGCCTGCCCCATGTGGGTGCCAATAGTAGAAAACGGCGAAGCCGAAGCCGACGGCGCCGACTATTTCATCCGACAGCACGCCGAGCGCATCCTGCAACACGACCCGCAAATCGACACCATCATCCTCGGCTGCACGCACTATCCCCTCTTAGAAAAAAAAATAAGCCAATTTTTGCCACCAACCGTTAAATTAGTCGCACAAGGCAACTATGTAGCCCACAGTCTAAAAGACTACCTCCAACGCCACCCCGAAACAGACAGCCAATGCACAAAAAACGCCACCACAACCTTCCTCACGACCGAATCCGAAGACAATTTTTCGCGAATGGCAGGCATCTTTTTGAATGAAAATATTCGGGCGCGGCATATTTCTCTAAAATAATTTTGGGGGTAATTTTTTCAACCATTTTTCAATACTTGAAATGCCTTTTTGCTTCTCTAAAAACAGCGTCAAAATCGGGTATGTCGTGAATTTGAGAAGATAATTTCTTTGACCAGTCGCGTTTAAAAATAGTTTCCTTGCCTAACGCTTTTTCCATAAACTTTTCATTATTTTGCCCCTTGTGTTTTGCCTTACTCTCAAACTCGAACAAATGGTCGGCAACTTTTAACTGCTCAATTTCTGTCAGATACCAAAAGTCATACAAATCTCTTGGCTCGGTTCTGCCCATTAATGCCGCCATTTTCTCAATCAACACTTCGGCAAGTGAGTAACATTGCAAAGTAAAATCTTCTTCAAGGTCGGAATAAGTGCGGAAAATATTCTTCATTTCAGATGCCGTTTCCAAAATCTCGCCGCGCGTAATGTCAATTTTCAAATCACGGCTGCCCATACTGCCCTGTAACGAAGCCACATAATCAATGTAAAACTGCGGACTTCCCGATTCGTGAATTGTCCATTTTTTCGGGTCAATCTGCATATCAATATTTGTTTCTTCTTTCACAAAATCGAAAAGTTTGTTGAACTCTTTAAAAATCTGCCCGTTTGAAACTCCCTCATCAATCAGAGTAAAGTCCAAATCTTCGGAGAAACGGTAATCTTCAAAATACGCTTTCTTCAGAACTGTTCCGCCTTTGAAGGTCAGCGAATTACGCAATACCTCATTTTTTGAAATTGCGAAAAGCAACCACGAAAGCACATAATCTTTTTCTATTTGACGGTCGCTCACACGGTTTTGCGTTGCAATTTTGTTTATTTCTTTCTGTTCTATCATAATTTTAGCTGTAAATTGGGGATATTATAGATTCTGTATCAATGTTTTGCTGCACAGACCAGCGATAAATTATTTTGCCCTCTTTGGGATATGACGGCTCTAACAATACAATGGAATTGGTTCGCAGTTTTTGCAATTCATCAATCGCAGAATGTTTAACTTCCAATAATTCAAGCAAAAAACCGAGCCGTTTTACTACTGCCTGAGAATCAAAGCGTTTTGCATATTCCAAGAGTTTTGAATAATCAATTTTGTCTTTTATTTTGTAAATGGCTTTGGCAATTTCGGTTATCCCGCCTGCATAGTCGGGCTGAAACAGACAGTCGATAATCGTTTTTTCCAAATCGCTGCATTGCACACGGTTAAAACTGTCAATCCAGTTTTTTCTGTTACCGAAAAAATGTTTTCCGTTGTGATAAACGAACTGAAACGGAATGTTTTTAACAAGAAGAGTCGAGGGTTTAACTTGCTTATTTACAACTATTTGTTCTTTCAAACTTGGTTGTGTCGTCAAACTGTGAATTTGCAGTGCCGAGAAATACCCGATATAATATTCCGCCTCGCCAACAAGATATTGCGGGAGCAAATGCCAATCAGGCATAAATGTTTGGGCATCCTGCTCAAAAGGAATAACATAATATAACCCATCCTTAACACGCAGCAGTAAGCCTCGTTTTGTCATATTGCTTAACATTCGTTTTACATTATCTTTGGCAGAATTAGAGAGCAGCAGATATGCCTCATCAATAGTAAAGCATTTTTTGTTTTGCTCGTTTATCTTATCTAAAAGAAGAGCCGCAGGATAGGACAATATTTTATCTTTTATAGCCATATAGTGTCATTTGAAAATCACTGCAAAGATACAAATAATTTTCCGAATCGTAAAAAAAAACATAAATTTTAATTTATTTTACAAAAAGTATTGTGAGAATGAAAAAATTGTATTACCTTTGTCCCCGTTTTCAATAACAACAATAAATAATGTATAAAAAATAAAAAAGTATGAAAAAAACATTTGTATTTGCCCTTTGTTCGGGCGTGTGTTTGCCTTTTTTCTCTGCGTGTGTCGACCATGAGTACGATATGTCGGAAGAGAATTTAGACAAGAGTATTGAGATTAGTTCGGGTGGGTTAGACATCGACCTCGGCTATTTGGAATTTCCCCTCCAAGACGAGATTACATCACTGCTGGGCGGAGATGGGTTGTTGAAGTGGGATGAGAACGGTTTGGCGTATTTTGAATACGGTGGCTCGTTTGATAACATCGAAATCCCAAAGTTTGATGAGGTTAAAATTGACCCCATCTCCATTCCGGCGACTATTCCTCTGAGCGGTGAGACATCCGTGCCTGTAGGAATTAGTGTTCCGTTGGTGCCGTCAGCAACTGTTCCGTATGATGTGGATGTGAAGATTCCAAGCAGCTCTATCTTTACAATCACGCCCCAAAAGATAACTTTTACTCCTGAAAAGACAAAGTTAGATATTGTTGGTAACCTGCAAGGATTAGAGTTTACTGATGCCAATAGCGCAACAATTGAACTTACCATTACTTTCCCTCAAAAATTGAAGTTGAATATTCCCAACACATATACAAAAGAGATACCGGTTAGTGAGATTCTCAACAAAGACGGCTCGTTGTTCACTGCATTTATAGAGAGCATAGACTATAGCGGTGGGTCATCTTTTAACCTCACTTATAGTTTGAATGTGAAATCAACAGCCAATCAAACAATAAAAGCAACGAGTCCGAAATTTACTTTTGGTGTAACGACGAGCAACATTGATATTGCTTCTGTGGATGCTGCAATTGAAGGAAAGCAAACGATTCCGGGCGACATTGCCGATTTCAACGGATTGGAGGACAATACATTGGCTTTCAAAAACCCTGCTTTGGATTTAAAGTTCAAAACGAACATTGGTGCCAATTTTAAACTGGGAATGTCGCTGAATAATAAATTAGCGAACCTGGACATTACAAAGCATGAAACACTGGGAGAAGAAAAAACAACACATTACGTCTTGTCGCCCGAGAGAGGGAATACACCTGCTGATGAATGGAAAGAATTTGCCTTGCAGAGTCTGCTCAATCCGTTTCCTGCTAAGTTCCAGTATAATATTGATGTGGCAGTGAACGACCCTGATGCGCATCTTTTGGCACCAACCAAATTGAACTTGAAGGCGGATTATTCTTTCAAACTGCCTTTTGAATTTACTGATTTTAGGTTGTCTTTTGTCGATGACGTTGAAGGCTTGTTCGACGAAAACATGTATAATGATGTACTCTCAAAACTCACAGCGGAATATATTGAAATTACAGGCGATTTGAAGGTGCACATCACAGGTATGACTTTAAACCTGTCTGCCCAGATATTGGATGACGACTACAAGGATTTGGGTATTGCTGATGTGGTTATTGGTGCGAAGGTTGGTGACAAACAATCATTGTCTATCAAAATAAGCCTGACGGAAGAGTTAAAAAAGGCTCGCCATCTGAAATTCTCTTTTGAATTGTCGGGCAAGGCGGACGGCGATGTATTTCCGAAAATTACGAACATGGATTATGTTCGTTTAGATAATTTGAAACTTGTTTCGAAAGATGGTGGTATTGAAATTGAACTTTAATTTTTAATTTAGAAAAACAATGAAAAAGATATATATATTATCAAGTGTGCTTCTTTGCACTTTTGCATCCGTGACGGCTCAATCGACTAATACGGAATACTTTGTGAGCAGTTCCTACACTCGCACTAATTTGAACCCCGCCCTGCGCCCTGCAAATGGCTACGTCGGCTTTCCGGTGTTGACAAACGTTTCGTTGGACTACAAAACCAATACGTTCAATCTGGAAAATTTTATTATACCCGGTATTAGTGATAAACTTGATGCTAATGGTAAAAAGAAAGCCGGATTTATTTTCAATAAAAACGTGGATTACAACACCGCTATGAAAAACTTTTCGGACGCAAACTTTCTGGCGTTGGATTTCAACGCAACGCTCTTGGGATTTGGCTTCTATGCAGGCGATATGTTCTGGAGTTTTGATTTGAGTGCTCGAGTGCTTTCCGATTTCAACGTTCCGTTCGGCTTCTTTGATTTCCTGAAAAAAGGGCTTCAATCGGGGAGTACTTATGATTTCAAAGACCTGAGCATTAGTGCTACGGCTTTCGCGCAAACAGCCATCGGTACTTCCTTTCCTTTGATGGACGATAATTTGATGGTGGGTGTTAAATTGAAAGTGCTGACAGGCTTAGGTGCCGCAAGTTTTAATATCGACCGCTTCCAATTTGATATGGCTTCGGGGGAATCCAAACAGTGGATGCTAACAACGCAAGGCACCCTTCAAGTACATGCGCCGGGCGTGAAAACCAAGCCTAAAGAGGGAGCAGAAGGCGAAGACGAGATTGATACGGACGACATCAAACCGGCGATAAGCGGCTGGGGTTTGGGCGTTGATTTAGGCGGTGTGTTCAATTTAGGCTACATTTCAGACGCTTTGGAAAATTTCAGCGTGTCGGCTGCCGTAACAGACATCGGCGGCATCAGTTGGGACAAAGCGAACACCGTCACACTGACTACTAACGAAACGGATATAATGCTGATTGATGGGGATGGTAGCATTGATGAGTTGTCATTTGATGAGATAGGCGACCAAGTCAAAGAAGCGATGAAATTACACGAAACGAAGGATGCAAAAAACATGAAAGGAATGGGCTTGCGGTCGAAAATGAATATCGGCGTTGACTACGCTTTCTCAAGTTTCCCCGCGAATGTAGGCATCCTGTCCACCACGCATTTCAATCCTGCAAAGACATTCACCGAACTGACCCTCGGCGGAAGCATCCGCCCCTTCAAAAAAGGGTTGGAACTCGGCGCAAGCTACTCACTGGTGTATAGCAACTTCCAAAAATTTGGCGTGTCGCTGCACTTGGGCAACTTCCTCTTCATATCCAGCGACTACTTAATGCCAAAAGTGAACTCAGATTTCCTGCCCGTATCGGTCAAGGGTCTGAATGTGCAATTGGGTATAGCAATCCCGCTCGGAGGTCACAAGAAGAAAGGCAGCATCGACGCAACGCCAATCACGCCGAAGTCGAAGAAAGAAAAACCGAAGAAAGAGGATGTGCCGCCGGTAGAAATACCTGTTGAGGCACCAATCGAAACGCCGGTTGATGTTCCGGTAGAAACACCTGTCAATGAGCCGGTGGAAGACCCAGCCACCGTTACGACAACGACGACAATTCAATACTGAAATAAATACGGACAGAAAGCAATTTGGGCGGGGTTTTTTCCCCCGCCCATTTTGTTTGTGACTATCCGCAATCATACCACTTGGCTTGCACTCCTTGTCCCGCAGGGACAGCACTTTATTAACCGTAGGCTTCAGCCTACGGACAGCCCGCCACATACGACCTTCACCCCGCAGGGGTGACACTTGATAGTGCCGTCCCTGCGGGACTCTGGGAGAGGAGGAGGTGCCTGACCGTAGGCTGAAGCCCAATGTCATTAAGTTAATCTTCATATTGCTCTTTTATAGTTAGTTAGCGTGATATATTTTCCGTTCACTTTGCGGACTTTCTTTATTCGCGGGTATTTTCTGCCGGGTCTA
>BNTR01000140.1 GCA_025996755.1 Bacteroidia bacterium | reverse complement strand
CCCGCAAATATTATTTTTAAAAAATATGAAAATAGCATTGAATCATAACAGTCATATTCCTTATTTGCTCTTCTATTTGTATATACAAAGGAATATGACTGTTATGATTCAATGCTATTTTCATATTTTTTAAAAATAATATTTGCGGGATAAAAAGGGGATACCAATGGTTGCGGCAGTTGCACAGCAAAGAAAATTATTGGGTTTAATTTACACGTTATGGAACAAACAAGAAAATTTTTCATCGGTTGTTTGAAAAGATAAATATCAGGTAAAGAGGAGCATAAGTCTTCCTTTGGATATATAAAAAAGGTAGTGGAAAACTGCTTAACAGTCCACTACACAAGATAAACTTCAGTACAAAGTATCGCATGAAGTCTTCCTTTGGATGCACAAAGGTAAGTATATTTCCTTAGGAATCGAACAATTGTTGAAAAATAGTTGATAAAAAATTGGCTGAAAATTTGGATTTTAACACAGTATCTCAGTAGCAAAATGTTACACACCCTCCACCCAAACCTCGTACCTTTGCAGCGAGAAATGTTGAATAATCGACTCCTCAACATTTCGCGCTGCAAAGGTACGAGGGCTACAAAATTAAGATGCGTTGACCCTGCCTACGGGACAGCAATACCCCATAACTCATAACTATTTTGTACCTTTGTACCCGCAAATATTATTTTTAAAAAATATGAAAATAGCATTGAATCATAACAGTCATATTCCTTTGTATATACAAATAGAAGAGCAAATAAGGAATATGATTCAAGAGCCTGAATATAAGAAGGATAAGAAAAAACTGCCCAATGAGGTGGCTCTTGCTCGGCAATTGGGCGTTTCGCGCAGCACCATGCGTCAGGCTATCAACAAATTGGTTTACGAGGGCTTATTGATTCGTAAAAAGGGGGTCGGAACCATTGCCGCCGACACCGCCATTACGTCCAAAGCAGGCAATTGGCTGAGTTTTTCGCAAGAAATGAAAGCGCTGGGCATGGAAGTGAAAAATTATGAACTGCATATCGGCTGGGTGAAACCGGCAAAAGAACTCTGCCTGTTTTTTGAAATAGCGGAAGAAACAAAAATATTGAAATTGGAACGTTTACGCGGGAATCCCGAATATCCATTCGTGCATTTCATTTCGTATTTCAACCCACGAATCGGTCTCACAGGCAATGAGGATTTTTCGCGCCCGCTCTATGAAATTTTGGAGCAGGACTATCACACCATTGTCAAATTATCAAGAGAAGAAATCAGTGCCCAACTCGCAGACAACATTTTAGCCCCAAAATTGGAAATAAAAACAAAGGAACCCATTTTGAAGCGCAAACGGTTTGTTTATGACCCGGGAGGCAGACCAATTGAATGGAACGTGGGCTACTATCGCGCCGACAGTTTTGTCTATACCATTGAGTCGGAAAGGGAAATCTGATGATGGTACAAAAAAATTCGTACCTTTGTACTCAAATTTCAAATGATGAAACATATTCGCAACTTTTGTATTATCGCGCACATCGACCACGGCAAGAGCACGCTGGCAGACCGCTTGCTGGAATATACGCACGTGGTGGAGGGCAAAGCCATGCAGGCGCAGGTGCTCGACGACATGGATTTGGAACGCGAGCGCGGCATCACGATTAAGAGCCACGCCATTCAGATGAAGTATGCTTACAAAGGCGATGAATATACGCTCAACCTGATTGACACGCCGGGGCACGTCGATTTTTCGTACGAAGTGTCGCGCTCCATCGCCGCCTGTGAGGGTGCGCTGCTGATTGTGGATGCCGCGCAGGGCATTCAGGCGCAGACGATTTCCAACCTCTATATGGCGTTGGAAAATGACTTGGAAATTATCCCCGTATTAAATAAGGTAGACCTCGCCAACGCGATGCCCGAAGAGGTGGAAGACCAAATCGTGGAGTTGCTCGGCTGCAAGCGCGAAGACATCATCCGCGCGAGCGGCAAGACGGGCGAAGGCGTTTACGCCATTCTGGATGCGATTATCGAAAAAGTGCCCCCCCCCGCGGGCGACCCCGACGCGCCGTTGCAAGCCCTGATTTTCGACTCGGTTTTTAACTCCTTCCGCGGCATCATCGCCTATTTCAAGATTGTGAACGGCAGCATCCGGAAGGGCGATTTGGTGAAATTCGTGGCTACGGGCAAGGAATATGAGGCAGACGAGGTGGGCATCCTGAAACTCGAAATGTCGCCCCAGGACGAGGTGAGCTGCGGCAATGTGGGTTATATCATTTCCGGCATCAAGGTGTCGAAAGAGGTGAAGGTGGGCGACACGATTACGCACGTCAAAAACCCGTGCAAGGCAGCCATCGCGGGCTTCGAAGAAGTGAAGCCAATGGTCTTTGCCGGCGTTTATCCCATTGAAACAGACGAGTTTGAGAACCTGCGAGCATCGCTCGAAAAACTCCAACTGAACGATGCCTCGCTAACGTTTCAACCCGAATCGTCGGTGGCGTTGGGCTTTGGCTTTCGCTGCGGCTTTCTGGGGTTGCTGCACATGGAAATCATCCAGGAGCGGCTCGACAGGGAATTTAATATGGAGGTCATCACGACCGTCCCCAACGTGTCGTACCGCGTCTATGACAAGCATGGCGACTGCAAGGAGGTGCACAACCCGGCGGGACTTCCCGACCCCACGCAGATTGAGCGCATCGAGGAGCCGTTCATTCGCTCGTCGGTCATCACGAGCACGACCTACATCGGTCCGATTATGACGCTCTGCCTCGGCAAGCGTGGCGTTTTGGTGAAGCAGGACTACATCTCCGGCGACCGCGTGGAAATCATTTTCGACCTGCCGCTGGGCGAAATAGTGATTGATTTTTACGACAAACTGAAAAGCATTTCCAAAGGCTACGCCTCGTTTGACTACCACCTGCACGACTATCGCCCCTCAAAACTGGTCAAAATGGACATCCTGCTCAACAGCGAGCCGGTGGACGCACTCTCCACGCTGACCCATATCGACAATGCGGTAACGTTTGGGCGCAAAATGTGCGAAAAGTTGAAAGAACTCATCCCGCGTCAGCAATATGACGTGGCGATTCAAGCCGCCATCGGCGCAAAAATCATAGCCCGCGAAACCATCAAAGCCGTCCGCAAAGACGTAACCGCCAAATGCTACGGCGGCGACATCTCCCGCAAGCGCAAACTCCTCGAAAAACAAAAGGAAGGCAAAAAGCGCATGAAGCAGGTCGGCAACGTGGAAGTGCCGCAAAAAGCGTTCTTGGCGGTGCTGAAATTGGATTAACCTTGCGCTCCCCCGAAGGCTACCCTTTCACCAAATTCATCGGTTTCATTTCATACACAATCACGTTGTTGTCGGGAAACAACCGATATAAAAATCCCCACTGTGTCCTGCTTTTTGCATCTCTATACACATACAACAATAAACCTTCACGCCTTCCAAACGACCAATAGGGCGAAACCCGATGGCGAAGCAATCCACCCAACTTTGTGTGTAATGCCTTGATAATCAATTCTCTTTTTTCATTGGCTCTCTGTTTGGTTGTAAGGCCTGCTGCTATTAAATAGCGGTTATAATTATCAATCGCTGCGTAAACTTTCGGTTTTATTATAATTGACATGGTTTTCTAATTAGGAAACTTTCTATTAATTGCCTCTTCCCAGAGTTTTGAAAACTCATCCAGCGTTATACAATCTTTTGATTCCTCCTCAAAAGTGCCTACCGGTATATTTGCATATTGCTGACAAGCCTCGTGATACCAACGAAGCATTTCATCGCTTGGCATTTCAAAATTTGTCACTGCATGACCTATTCTGCGCTTTGTCTTTCTCTCAGTACGTGTTAATGTTGCATTCATACAATCTTATTTTAATTTTAAATATTTTTGCAAAGGTACAAAAAATTGCTTTGAATTTGCATTTTTCGCTTGCCATTCAAAATATTTTGCATACCTTTGTCGCCGAAAATTAAAAAAAAGTTTATCACACTTTGCGAAACAGTATGCTACATAGATTTACACATGCGCTACCGTTGGTTTCAACTAATGGCATAAATTGTACCCCCCCCCCCTATTTGCTGATAATCAGCAAGTTTCGTTCTTATGGTGCCAATTTTTGGCAAAAACTCTCTGTCGAAACACGCTGGTTTATTGTGCTGGCTTTGCTTTTTGGCACTACATTCGTTGTCGTTTTGCCGCCGAGGGATGGACCTGACGAAGGTGTTCATTATGCAAGGGCATGGCAAATTACTGCGGGACATATTTGTGCCGAAAAAGATGAGGTTCAAAAAGGAGTTTATGGCGGTTGGCTCCCGCAGAATTTATTAATGATTGACAACGAACCGCCATCTCGAAGATTTAGGATGTGGCTCGCTTTTCCAAACAACGCGCCATATTCGCCGGTATCCTACACACCAAGTTTGCTCAGCATATCCCTTATAAGATTGTTTGGTATAAACAGTACCACAGCGTTCTATATGGTCAGATTTTTTCACCTGTTGTTCTTTATCACAGGCATCGCCCTGGCACTCAACGCACTAAGAGGCACGCGGGCGCAATGGTTAGTCTTTGTGGTAGCACTATTGCCAAGAACACTGTTTCAAGCATCGGTCATCACTGCCGACACAACAACCAATACTTTTGCCATTCTTTTTTCTGCACTATTGCTCAAATCGCTGTTTTTGGCTCAAAAATTGTCGCGACGAGAGACGTCCCTGTTTCTGGTGTGTGCTGCAACAATTCCGATATTAAAAACGTCGTATGCCTGGCTTTCGCTACTGATTTTTTTAGTGCCGCTCGCAAATTTTGCCATCCGCCGCCCCCGATTCGGACAATGGGCGGCTATATTTGTTGGATTTACTTTATTTACAGCTTGGGCGATAGCGACCAGCGATGTTGCTAATTATATCGGGATTATCGGCAGCAGGTATGGCTTACATATAGTGCCTGCCGAACAAATGCAATTTTTATTGCATTATCCGCTTGATATACTAAAAATAGCCCTTAATAAACAGATTGTTGTTTACGCCATTTTTGATGCAAATCGTACCATTTGAGATTTGATTTACCCAATTTAGCAACTTGTCGGGGGTGGGCTAATGCAATGACATTGTACTTTTTATTGTCAATGGATATTTCGATTGGTTTGCCATATTCTGTAAAATCAGATAGTTTTTCATACTGATTGGTAAATTTTGAAAGAAAATGTTTGATTGGTTGGTCGCCAAGAAGAATAATTGTGTCTGCTTGCGACTGTTTAAGTTCTGCCAATATTTCTGCTATTCGTTCGTTTGCAATAGTTGTGGGCACACTTGGCATATTATACCTTTGCAATTTGTTTATTTCTACATATTTGTCATAATCTCGTTCTAATGCCACCCTTTGGCTATCATTTTGACAAGAATAAGGCACTAAATCGCACAACCAAGCATTTTCTCTTTTCAACCCTAAGGGATGGAGAAAATCTGCATCCAAACATTTCCCCGAAGGTCCGTTAAAAGTACTGTTGGCAGGTTCCAAATGTCCTAATTCTTTTGGAATGTTGATAGCATTAATTATTTTTCTTGCTTCACTTTCATCTCCTTTCCAAAAGATATATGGTTCACTTGCTACCGCTAATGCCTTGACTAAAACTTTACCGTTGGCATCAAGCCACTTAGCGTGTACTGCGCTTGCGTAAACGCCAAGTACAAATACTTTCTTTGCGGTTGTGTCAGTTTGTCTGACTTGCTTCAACTCTTGCCCGAAAGGGAAAACATAGTTTTGTCCTTGTAAGGACAAAGTAAAATTTGTTGCTAAAATCATAACTATTATTTTAAAATTGTTCATTATATTGCTTTTTTATTAGAGTTGCCCACACACACCACGGTGGTGAGATTGGGATAAACGTGCAGTTTATCGGCATCAACTGTTTTTATTTTTGAGCGGATTCGATGGCAAGTATTATTTTAAATTTCCCGCTCCATATTTCATCGTTTTTATAGGCATCCAATGCACTTTCAGGCACATACAGCGTATCAACAGCAGTATACTCAAAACTATCCCTGTATAGTGTTGGCGGCGTAGCAGCAAGGCAAAATACGGAGGTAAGACCTTTGCAACCCTGAAAAGCCTCACGTCCAATGCTTGTCACGCCGCTAGGAATGGTCACGGAGGTAAGACCGCTGCAATAGAGAAAAGCCCTAAATCCAATGCTTGTCACGCTGTTTCCGATTGTCAACGCGCCGGTAAGACCGCTGCAACCGTAAAAAACAGCCTCTCCAATGCGTGTCACGCTGTTAGGAATGGTCACGGAGGTAAGACCTGGGGTGGCGTAAATCTAAAAATAATCAAATAAAAATGCCAACCATCAATTATTTTCATTACCTTTGCGCTGTAAAATTATCAATAAAAATAGAGCATTATGAAAGATGAAAATTATTGGAAAG
>BNTR01000139.1 GCA_025996755.1 Bacteroidia bacterium | reverse complement strand
GCAATTGAAAAGCCGGCGTTAAAATCTTTGAATAAGATACCTCCTGATTATCTTCTGAAAATTAAAAGTGCAATTAACGGTTTAGTGAATAATCCGCGCCCGTTTGGATGCAAAAAGTTATCTGATAATGGGTGTTATTCGCCTTTTTCGCCGCGTTTTCGAGCACGCGCGGATTCGTTTCGCGAAATTTCTGTTCATCAAACGCATCGCCAATATGCAGGGACGAAAAGCACATAAACAAAAACAGTTCCAATGCCTTATGCCGCTTGGCATCCAAACCTCCTCCCTTATAAATTTCAATAAATTTTGCCAACTCATCCTCAGTCAGATAGGTATAATTGGCGCGTGTCCGCTTAATGCTCCAATTGTCAAAAGGGTATTCGTCCATATACCCCGCTTTCCACGCTGCCCGAACATATTTGCGCAAAGTGGACATATTTTTGTACGCCGTATTTTCGCAATTTTTCAACTTTTTGCGCAAATACGCATAATAATCATCTAACCAATCGGTTGTGATGTCATCAAAATGCAGATGCGGACTGTATTCCTGCAACTTTTTGAGCACCGTGTCGTGTGATTGCATCGTTTCCGGCTCATTCATCTTTGAAAATTTCTTGTAGTAATTCCGGCAAAAACCATGAAAATTTTCAAAGTCATCCGGACGATTGTAGGTGCGCATAAATCCATCCCGCGTCATCTTCTTGTCGCGCAACCGGAACTTCACAAAAACGGCATTGATACGCGCCCAAATTTGCTCAATAATCAAATTTTTGTCCGCTGCATTTTTGTCGCTACTCTTTACCCTGCCGGTGTTTTCGTTGAAATCTTTTTCCAAACATCTCACCTTGGTAGAAAAGTGCACCTTCTCACGGTTGGTATAAAACAAAACCCAAACGACACCGTCATTCGATGTAGCCGATTTTCTGATATAAGTCTTAATGTTTATCATCTCTGGTCTGTTTTTGAGTCGTTTTCACCCCACTTTTTACAATTGGGATACAAAATTTCGCCAATTTTCCAATTTTCCAAATTGAGTAATACTCTCATAACTCTTTGAAAATCACATAAATAGCGAATGCCGATAGACTTATATCTATCGGCATTTTTGCTATACTGAGGTTCCTGGCGGATTCGAACCGCCGTCATCGGTTTTGCAGACCGGTACCTAACCACTCGGCCAAGGAACCTTGTTAGACGCTGCAAAATTAGTGCTTTTTTTTGACTTATCCAAATAAAATGCGATTTTTCTTCAAAAATAAAAAAAAATTACTACCTTTGCGCATAGATTTGCGCATAAAATTGTTTCAAAAATGGCACAGCAAGAAGAAGTTTTCAAAAAATTGGTTTCCCATTGCAAGGAATATGGGTTTGTGTTTCCCTCGTCGGAGATTTATGACGGGCTGGGAGCCGTGTATGACTATGGTCAGAACGGGGTGGAGTTGAAAAATAACATCAAACGGTATTGGTGGGACAGTATGACGCTCCTCAACGACAATGTGGTGGGCATCGACTCCGCCATTTTTATGCACCCGACCATTTGGAAGGCGTCGGGGCACGTGGATGCGTTCAACGACCCCCTGATTGACAATAAAGACTCGAAAAAACGCTATCGCGCC
This sequence comes from Bacteroidia bacterium, assembly GCA_025996755.1. GTDB lineage: Bacteria > Bacteroidota > Bacteroidia > Bacteroidales > Azobacteroidaceae > Azobacteroides. Next base: position 4,947 of record BNTR01000139.1, on the reverse strand, counting down.
GATGTGTTGATTGAAGAACAACTCGCGAAATACGACGACAAAATCGACAAGGAGGTTGAAAAAGCCGCGAAAAAGTTCGGCGATGCGTTTGATGAACAGAAATTTCGCGAAACGAATCCGCGCGTGCTCGAAAACGCGGCGAAAAAGGCGGAACTGCACACCCGTTTTGCCAAGGCGTTGAACGACAACAACCTCGACGAACTGCGCCAAATCATTGTGGATTACGAGATTGTGTGCCCCGTTTCCGGCACGCGCAACTGGACGGAGGTGCGGCAGTTCAACCTGATGTTTGCCACCGAAATGGGTTCGACAGCCGATGGCGCGCTGAAAATCTACCTGCGTCCGGAGACCGCACAGGGCATATTCGTGAATTTCCTCAACGTCCAAAAAAGCGGGCGGATGAAAATCCCGTTTGGCATCGCTCAAATCGGGAAAGCCTTCCGCAACGAGATTGTGGCGCGGCAATTCATCTTCCGGATGCGCGAATTTGAGCAGATGGAGATGCAATTTTTCGTGCGCCCGGGCGAAGAACTCGAATGGTTTGAAAAATGGAAGCAAACGCGCATCCAATGGCACAAGGCTCTGGGCTTGGGCGACAAAAAATACCGTTTCCACGACCACGACAAGCTCGCGCACTATGCCAACGCCGCCACCGACATCGAGTTTGAGATGCCATTCGGCTTCAAGGAGGTGGAAGGCATCCACTCGCGCACCGATTTTGACCTTGGCAGCCACGAGAAATATTCCGGCAAAAAGATGCAGTATTTCGACCCCGAACTCAACAAATCATACACGCCCTACGTGATTGAAACCTCGATTGGCGTGGACAGAATGTTCCTGAGCGTGCTGGCTGCCTCCTACCACGAGGAAGAACTGGAAGGCGGCGACACCCGCGTGGTGCTGCAATTGCCGCCCGCGCTGGCACCCGTCAAACTGGGTATTTTGCCGTTAGTGAAAAAAGACGGACTGCCCGAAAAGGCATTGGAAGTAATGAACGAACTGAAATTTGAATTTCAATGCCAATACGACGAAAAAGACTCGATTGGCAAGCGTTATCGCCGTCAGGACGCGATTGGGACACCCTTTTGCATCACCATCGACCACGACACGCTCGAAGACGACAGGGTTACGATTCGCCACCGCGACACGATGCAGCAGGAGCGCGTGCCGATTGTCGATTTGGAGGCGATGATTCGCAAAAAAGTGAATATGAAGAGCCTTTTGAAAGAATTAAAAATTAACAATTAAAAATTATATGAAGAAGTCTACTATCGCCATTTTGGCTACTCTGGGTGTGTTTGTCCTCCTCATTGTGAGTGTCGTTCTGTGGTATTTTGGGGCATATAATAAGATGGTGAATGCCGACGAACAGGTTAATGCGCAATGGGCGAATGTCGAAAATCAGTATCAACGCCGTGCCGACCTCGTGCCCAACCTCGTGGCAACCGTCAAAGGCTATGCCGCGCACGAACAGAGTACGCTGACAGGCGTGATTGAGGCACGTGCACAAGCCACCGCCGTGCAAATCGACCCCACCAAATTGAACGCACAAACGCTGGCGCAATATCAGCAGGCGCAAGGCAATCTGAGTTCGGCACTGAGCCGCCTCCTCGTGAGCGTGGAGCGGTATCCCGACCTGAAAGCCAATCAAAATTTCTTGGATTTGCAAGCCCAATTGGAGGGTACCGAGAACCGCATCGCCACCGAGCGAACGCGCTTCAACGACCAGGCGCAGGGGTATAACACCCTGATTCGCAAATTTCCGAACAGCATCGTAGCCGGCGTTTCAGGCTTCCAACAAAAGCCCTATTTCAAGGCAGAGGCAGGCTCGGAAAAGGCTCCGGAAGTGCAATTTTAAGTTCTGAAAGCGACCTCCTTGAAGGCATACGCGCGCAATTCGCCATCGGCAGTCGCCAAATGCAGTCGCCCATCGTCGGAAACAGACTGAATTTCCGCGCGAAAAATCCCGTTTTTATCCGCAAAATCGAAAAATCCGGTTTTGCGGTAAAGTTTTTCGGCATACATTTGCGCAACGATTGGGCGCGACAAATCGCCGCCCCTGCAATCGTCCAATTGCTTATACACCTTATATATATGCTGCAAAATTTCGCCCAGCAAGGCATCCAAATCCGTGTCAGCACCCGTGATTTGCTTGATAGAAATCGGATTGGGGGCATCACTCGTAAATTCCAACTGATTGACATTCAGCCCAATACCGACAATCGACCGCCGAATGTGGTCGCCCTGCCAATCATTTTCAATCAGGATACCCGCCATTTTGCGGTCGCCCACATAAATATCGTTGGGCCATTTGACGCGCGCATCCATTTTCAACGGCTCCACCACAGCCAGCGCAACCGCCTCCGACAGCAAAAAATGCTGCCCGGCAGACAAAAAACGAGGATACAGCAACACGCTGAAAGTCAGGTTTTTACCCGCCTCCGCCTCCCAGCCATTGCCCGCCTGCCCGCGCCCCGCTGTTTGCACGGATGCCACCAGCGTTGTCCCTTCGGGCAAATGCGGGTCGCCGTCCGACAATTTCTTTAAGTGTCTGTTTGTTGAATCGGTGGCTTGTATGCGGATGATGTTCATTTTTCTGAAATTTTTCGCAAATGTACGAAATTTTCTTCTTGTCTGAACCTTGATTTTAATAAGATTTTTAGGATTAGCAGGATTACAAAAAAATCCTACCAATCCTCCATCCTGTTAATCTTGAAAATCTTATTAAAATCGCGGTTCAGACAATTTCACTCTATCTTCCGCGAAAAAGCACATTGCTAACAATAAACTTTTTTTAGTCATACAAACTATAAATTTATTTAATGATTATCCGCAATCATACCACTAAATAGCATCATAAAGCAATTTGTGGCTTTGTCCTACGGCGACGGCGAATAACACCCATTATCAGTGTTACTTTTTTTCTTACCTTTGCAGGCGATTACAAATTAAAAATATAAGAGCATGGAAACAGCAGTAAACAAAGGGTATATGGATGTCGCGAGTGGCGGAAGATTTTACTTTGACGGCATTCGGGCTGTCTGGCATCAATTCTTACAGAGATGTGAGGACTATTGGGATTTATTCACAATTTGGCTACATAGAAATGCAGAAACTGTGTCTTTGGAAGAGTTTAATCACTATGTCGATGCTTTAATTGAAAAAGATGTACAAACTTGCAATTGAAAAGCCGGCGTTAAAATCTTTGAATAAGATACCTCCTGATTATCTTCTGAAAATTAAAAGTGCAATTAACGGTTTAGTGAATAATCCGCGCCCGTTTGGATGCAAAAAGTTATCTGATAGTGAAGATAAATATCGCATTCGGGTTGGTGTTTATCGCATAATCTACACGATAAAAGATGATATTTTGACGGTTAGGGTGGTTAAGGTGGGGCACCGTAGAAGCGTATATGATGATAAATAATTTTAAAATTTTACAGAGATATGAGAAAGTTTGCTTTATTGTTGGCGCCTGTGGAACACGGAGCGAGAGCCAAGTGGTATGATTGCGGATAATCATAAAATATTTTATCCTGCCTTGTAACACTTTCAAAAATTCTCCTTGTCTGAACCTTGATTTTCGTAAGATTTTCAAGATTGCCAAGATAAAAAAAAATAGCAGAATCATTTTACACAATCCTGCTAATCCTGAAAATCTTATTAAAATCGTGGTTCAGACAATTTCACTCTATCTTCCGCGAATAAATAAAAACCATCTTGGCATCATCGCCGGACGGCACAAAATTGCTCAGCAACTCCATGCCTTGCACAAAGCCGACAGAATGTATTTTGTCGAGCGTTTCCACCGTCACCTCCTCATCCGTTTTGCCCTTTGTTTCGGTGGTGCGGATGATTAAATCGGACGTGATGTTGGCACCGTTCACAAACTCGCTCGCCTGCGCCAGGGCTTTCCCCCACGCCACGCGAAACATAGCGCTCTCTTTCTTGTATTTGCTCTTTTCCAAACTCAACACCGAAATTAAATACGAATTGTCGTAATCTTCCACAATTTTCACGCCCTCAAACGATGTCTGATTATACATCCGCTTGAGGAAGTTTGCCAACGTGGTGATGTCTGTGGAGTAGTCCTGTGCGTAGCAGGACAGTGGCAATGCCGATAGTAATAAAAATAATAATCGTTTCATAATTAACTTTTTGTGTATATTAAATTTATTGTTTTTGAGGCTTTGCTGTCATTTTCTATATTGAAAATGATTTTCCTCTTTGTATCTCGCCATGTTTCGTTTTCCTTTATTGTTTCAAATCTTTTATTGCATTGAGCAATTAAAAATTCTTTTTCTGCGACAGGAACCAAGACAATCAGTTTATTACAAACATCTTTTGCATCAAAGTAGCAGGCTTTTTTAATTTTCTTACCTTTTGACTTTTCCGTGTAAGGGACATATTGATGAAGTTGGTCTGCAGTAAGTTTAATATCATAATCCATACTATTGCCATACAAATAATTAAGTATATCCTCATAGGTAGTGCCTAAGGGATTCCATTTAGATTCAAGGTATAAATCAATCACTCCCATTTTTGAAGTATTGTCTATATCCGTTAATTCTGCGGATTGTTTTGAATCCGGACTACTTTCAGATTCCAACACGGAATCGGTCGTTGTAATTACTTGATTTGCAGAATCTTCAGATTCTGTACTCGTTTGTTTGTTGTTACAACTGATACATCCTATCGTTAAAAGGACGTAAAAACCTAAGAATAAATTTTTTGTGTTCATTTTGTGAAATTTTTATGTTTATATTTTATTTATTTTTTAATCTATAATGGTTACATCAGTAGGCGTAAAATCATACAGAGTAGATTTGCAGATTTTGCTGTCTATGATGGATAAATTTTTGAGTATTTGCCTTGATTCATCATAATATGATTGCTCAACCTTTGGGTCAAATGCGATTTCTTCTATGAAATCAGAAACATCAATGT
>BNTR01000138.1 GCA_025996755.1 Bacteroidia bacterium | reverse complement strand
CACGTCGAGGATGACGTTTTTGCCTTCGTCCAACTTTTTTTGCACTTCCGAATGGAGGGTGCCATAAAAACGGTTGGGATAAACCTCTTCGTATTCCAAAAAATCGCCCTGCGCGATGCGTGCCCGAAAGGCATCCGGCGAGAGGAAATAATACTCCACGCCCTCCTGCTCCGTGCCCCGCGGGGGACGACTAGTTACCGACACCGAGAATTGCAAAGGCAATTTCTGTGCCAAAATATAATTGATAATCGTTGTCTTTCCCGACCCCGATGGTGCCGACAGTATAATTAGTTTTCCTTTCATCACAAAACGTTCAGTATCTGTTCTTTAATCTGTTCCAATTCATCTTTCATTCGCACCACGATTTGCTGCATTTCCGCGTGATTGGATTTCGACCCCAGCGTGTTGATTTCGCGCCCCATTTCCTGGGTGATGAAGCCCAATTTGCGTCCCTGACTGCTCTCGTTGCGCATCGTTTCGAGAAAATATTTGAGGTGATTGTCTAACCGCGATTTTTCTTCGCTCACGTCCAATCGCTCAATATAAAAAATCAGTTCCTGCTCAAACCTGTTTTCATCGTAGGGCGTGTCTAACTGCTTCATCCCCTCCGCGAGGCGCGTTTTTATCTTTTCGATGCGGTTGGCATCGTATTTTTCCACCTCGCTCAGCAGGGTATCAATCGCCGCGATTTTCTCTGCAAAAACCTTTTCGAGCATCCGTCCTTCCTGCTTGCGAAAGTCCTGAAAGGCTTTCAACGCCTTCTCAATGGTTGCCTTGACCACCGCCCATTCTTTTTCGTCCACTCCGGTGGGGTCTGCCTGCGTGGCTTCCGGCAGTTGGAGGAGTAGCGGAAGCACATCTTTGGGCGGGTCAACGCCTATTTTTTTCGCAATTTGCAAAATTTCTTTGTAATACCGCTCGATTGCATCCACATTCAGCGTAGAAGAAACGGCATCGCCGCGGTGGTCAACCAGCACCGAAACGTCCACTTTTCCACGCTCAACCGTTCGCGCTAAGAGCGTGCGAATATCAATCTCCTTTTCTTTGTAAGCGGCTGATATACGCGAACTTATATCCAGCTGCTTGCTGTTCAGAGATTTGATTTCTACACATATTTTCCTGTGGGGAAGTTCTTTTACGGCTTTCCCAAAACCGGTCATTGATAAAATCATCCGTCAATTATTTCCGCAAAAGTACACTTTTTTTCTAAATAAACAGTAACTTTGTGGAAAAATTTAGAGAAATTTATAATAAAAATATAATATGGCGACATTATTAGCAATTGAGACCTCTACAACGGTTTGTTCGGTGGCTTTGGCGGTTGATGGCAAAGTGGTTTTGGCACGCGAAGACCATACGGGGGCTTCACACGCTGCTCTGCTGGGGGTGTTTGTTGCCGATGCGGCGGATTATGCTCGTGCCAACAGGCTGAAAATCAGTGCCGTGGCTGTCAGTTCGGGACCCGGGTCTTACACCGGCTTGCGCATTGGGATGTCGGAGGCGAAGGGACTCTGCTATGGCTGGGATGTGCCTCTGATTGCTATTCCTACGCTGAAAATTTTGGCTTCGCAGGTGTTGCCGCTGCCGTTCGCGTTTCAGCCCGTCAATTTTCAAGCCTATCAACCCTCGTTGCCTGTCCCCTACCCTGCGCCTCTTTTGTGTCCGATGATTGATGCGCGGCGGATGGAGGTGTATGCGGCGATTTACGACGAAGAGTTGGACGAAATTCGCCCCGCGCAGGCAGATATAATCGACGAAAACAGTTATCAAGAGTACTTGGAAAACAATCCGGTGTTTTTTCTGGGCAACGGCTCGGATAAATGTCGGGCGGTGATTTCTTCGCCCAATGCGCGGTTTTTGCCGAATATTTTCCCTGCGGCTCAGGCGATGTTTCCGTTGGCAGAGGCTGCCTTTGCCAATCAAGATTTTGCCGATACAGCCTACTGTGAGCCGTTTTATTTGAAGGAATTTCAGACCACTGTGCCGAAAAACGGATTGGCTCATCACTCCTAATTTCAAAATTTTTTCTTACCTTTGCACGATGAAACGAAAATTTTCCTTGATTTCAGTGTTTTTGCTGACCATGGCGGTGCGCACTGCTTTTGCCGTGCCGGCGGTGCCGTGGTTGATTGAAAAACAGTTGCCCGATGGCTCCTCGGTGTCGTTTTACCTCAAAGGCGACGAAAAAGTGAACTGGATGGAATCGCCCGATGGCTATACCCTGCTGTATAACAACCAAAAAGAGATTGTCTATGCCGAGCAGGACAATTACGGCGATTTAGTGCCCTCCAGCATCGCATACGCGGCTTCCGGCGGATTGCGTGCCGCCGCCAAGGAATTGCCCTTCAAAAAAGGGCTGCGATACAGCAAAAATCAGGTGGCTGCCCTGCAACAAATTTGGGAAATAGGCAACCCGTCGCCATCGCTGCGGGCAACTGCTTCCTCCGAAGTGAAAGGCAATAAAAAGGCTCTCTGCCTGCTGGTGGGGTTTCCCGACCGCCCGTTCAAGAAGACAAAGGCGCAATTTGAAAACCTGATGAATCAGGTGGGCTATTCGGCAGGCACCGCTCACGGAAGCGTTAAGGACTTTTACCGCGAAAATTCTTACGGACAGATGGATTTGACCATCACGGTGGCAGGACCTTTTACGGCAACCAATGCTGCGGCTACTTATGCCGACAAGTCGGGGTCGGCTCCACGCACTTTGGCTCGGGAAATACTCACAAAGGCGAATGCGACGGTCGATTTTAGCGAATTTGCCTACCTCGGAAAGGTGGAAACGTTTCATTTCATTTATGCCGGTTTTGGCGCAGAAGCCGGCTCGCCGGAGGATGAGTATATTTGGGCGCATAAAGCTACCATCACGCCAATCAAGTTAGACGGTGTAACCATATCCGACTATTCCTGCTCGCCCGAATTGCGGGGGACTTCGGGCACTACAATCACCGCTATCGGGGCTATTTGCCACGAATTGTGCCACGTGTTTGGCGCGCCTGACTATTACGACACCGACGCGGAAGAGGGCGAAAAATACAGCGGTGCCGGTCAATGGGATTTAATGGCGAGTGGCAACTGGAACCGCTCCGGCGATGTGCCCGCACATATCAATATGTATCAAAAAATCCTCTTTGGCTGGGTCAATCCCATCGAATTGACCGACAATCAAACCATTAGCAATATGCCCAATTCAGCCACAAATGCCCGGGCATACACCTACACCGCCCATACCAATGGCGAACTCTATGTGTTGGAAAACAGGCAACAAACCGGTTTTGATGCCTACATTCCCGGACACGGCTTGCTGATTTGGCACGTTCACAGCAAGGCTTTGGGTGGTGCTATCGGGAATAATAAAGTAAATGCCACCCATCCACAACAGTTCTATCCGGTGGTGGCATCCTCCACGACGGCTATTCCAAACAAATCGCCGGATTCCTACGGCGACATCAATTCGGCGGGGACACCTTTCCCCGGCTCGTCACGAAAGACGAATTTTTCCGATTTCTCTATTCCGCAGGCTTTTTCGTGGACAGGACTGACCGGCATCGGCAAAGCACTTTCCGATATTTCCGAAACGGCAAACGGGCAAATATCCTTCAAATTTGCGCTGCAAGTGGGCATCTATCCTGTTTCCAACCTCACAGCCGCGAGCAACGGCTCCACAGCAACACTCTCGTGGACAGCACCGACGGGCAACAAACAGACGGGGTATAAAATTTATCGCGACGGCGTGCTGCAAGAAACTTTGCCCGCAACAACCCGCTCGTTTTCACAGATGCTTGACTACAATGGGAAATATGAATACACCGTGTCTGCGCTCTACGACTACGCGGAGTCGGAACCCCGAAGCGTTTCCGTAGCAATTGTCGGTGGAACCTCCATGTATGCCAATCCTCCCCGCAACTTGGAAATTTTCAATTCAAACAATACGGTTAATTTGACGTGGCTGCCGCCGGAGGTGCATCCGGTGGCAACCTTGGCACACGCGGCGGATAAAGTTGAGCGGGCATATTCATTGCCCACAGATGAAATAGAGATTGCCTCGCGGTTTGTCCCCGAGGACTTGGTGGAATACCCCGGCTACGAATTGGATGCCATCGGTTACGGCGTTTTGGATAATCCGAAAATCAATCTTATTTACAGGGATAAACCGTCAATGACCTTCACGCTCTGCGTTTGGCAAGGCGGCGGCGGCAATAAGCCGGAAACATTGATTTACGAGCAGAATGTGCCGGATAATGTTACCCATTTCAGTGCCGGCTGGCACTCGATTGCGCTTGAACAGCCTGTCCCGCTTGACAATTTTAATGATTTATGGATTGGCTTTCGCGCGAAGAAAAAACCGTCACTTGGTAGTCTTGACATTTACTGTATACCGTGCGATACCACCGGTCCCTTCATTTCAGGGAAAGGGAACTGTCTTTTTTATGGAGATGAGTGGCGGGTATTCACCGACGATGATGAGAAAGAAATCAATGTCTCCTGGTCGCTCCGCGCTGCCATTAAGCCAATCAGCAGCGTCGAATCCTACACCGTGTCGCGCGATGCCGTCGAATTGCCGCTTGTGGCTGCCGAGCAGACGGAATTTATCGACCGAAACGTGCCGTCGGGCAACTACAACTATTCCGTGGTTGCCAACTATGCCACCATCAAATCTGCGCCTGTTTGGGGCAATATATCATTGAATGCCAGCGGCATAGCCGTTGTGTTGGACGACGAAATGATTCAAAAAATCTCTGTTTATGACTTTTCGGGTCGGCTGATTTACGCAAACCATGCCGTGAATGCCATTTGGCAGACGGTGCGCAACCGCCTGCCTGCCTATCCGTGCATCGTGCAAATGGTTACTCAGCAGGGAGTTGTGAAAACGGTAAAGCATCTTCGCGCAACACCCTCACGCCGGTGATGTAACGCTTGAGAAAGTAGGTGGTGGCAATGTCGTCGTAGCGCACGCCCCGACTGGTGGAGGCGTGAATAAATCGGACGTTCCCATGCCCATAATTTTCAACCACAATGCCCACGTGCCCTATATTGCGTTTGTTGCGCTGGTAAAAGAACACCAAATCGCCCGGCTTCAGCGCATTCCGAGACGTTATTTGTTGCCCCTCAGTAACTTGTCGCGTGCATCCGTGCGACAGATTGTAGCCAAATTCCTTGAACACAAACGCGGTAAATCCCGAGCAGTCAAACGAATGCGGTCCGTTGGCACCATAGCGGTAGGGTCTGCCCAAGTATTTCGCAGCGAAATCAAGAATTTGCTGCGCCACCGAATCCGGCGGGGAAATCTCCGCCATGCTGTCCTCCTGCACGATTTCTTCCAAAGTATAAAGCATCGTATCGCGGTCTAATTGCGGCATTTCGATGTCCGGCTCTGCGCTTTGTGCCTCTGCCGAAACGCCAATGAGCAGCAACAACGCTGTCATTGCGGGCTTGACCCGCCATCCCCTCCGAATGATTGGTTGTCCCTTTTGCATACGGCTCAGTGTTTTGTCCCAATTTGATATAATGCCACCGCCGTCTTAACTTCCACAGAATCAAGTGCTTCCACTGCCGGCAACTCAAATTTGAAGCCGTCGCGCACTATCTTGAACTGCTCCACGCGGCGCACGGGCGACAAAATCGTTAGCAGTTCCGGCTCAAAATAGCCAAGATTTTGATAGGTCGCCACAAACGCACGCTCCTGATAATCAGGAGAATAGATGTCGCGCCCGTAAAATTTGGAGGTGTACGACATATTCAACAGCCCAAAAATGGTTGGCATAATGTCGATTTGCGACACCAGGCGCGTTTCCCGCTTCGGAGCCACAAACCCGGGCGCATAGATGATGCACGGGATTTGGTATTTGTCTAACGGGATTTCCGTTGCTCCGGCACTTGACGCACAGTGGTCGGCGATAATCACAAACACGGTGTTGTCGAACCAAGCCTCTTTTTGGGCATCGATGATGAATTTTCCAATCGCATAGTCGGTGTATTTCACGCCGCCGGCGCGCGATTTATTGGTGGGGATGTCGATTTTGCCTTCGGGATAGGTGTAGGGGCGGTGGTTGCTGGTTGTCATGATGTGCGCGAAAAACGGTTTGCCTGTCTCGTGGTCTTTGCGCAGTTCGCGCAGCACTTTGTTCAGTAAATCTTCGTCGCACACGCCCCAGATATTGCTGAATGTGATTTCGGATTTTTCAAACTGCGGTTTGTCAATCACTTCGTAGCCATTGCCGGAGAAAAACGTCTTCATATTGTCGAAATAGCCGTCGCCGCCGTAGAAAAACTTCACGTTGTACCCCCACTCCTGCTCGCGCAGCACACTACCGGTGGAAAACAGGTTGGCATTGTTGGGCTGCTTCACGATGCTTTCGCCCGAACTTGGCGGCAGGCACAGCGTGATGGCTTCCAATCCGCGCACCGTGCGTGTGCCGGTCGCAAACAAATTGTCGAAACTCAATCCCTTGTCAATCAACTTATTGAGGTTGGGCGTAATATTTTCGGTGTTGCCGTAGCGTTCCAAAAATGAGGCACTGAGGCTTTCCACCATAATCAGCACGATGTTTTTCTTGGTTGCGGGCAATGCGCTCGTGATATTTTGCCGGTTATCCGCGCCCTGACTGCCGTAGATGCCGTTCACAATCGCGACAGCCTCCTCTTCGGGCAGCGTAATGTAGAA